>NZ_NOLK01000183.1:0-14505 GCF_002245985.1 Nostoc sp. 'Peltigera membranacea cyanobiont' 232 | reverse complement strand
GACTGGCGACTAGGGATTGGGAATTGGGCTATTTTTCTCCTCCGCTCCCCTGCCCCTCTGCTCCTCTGCTCCCCTGCCCCTCTGCTTCCACTGAAGGGGTTTGGGATGAATTTCTCTTGTGTTAACTCTCTTGCGTTGAGGTAGCCTCTTGCTAATCCTGCACCACCGATGTGTAACTCTCCTGGTACACCTACAGGTACTGGTTGTAAGTTTTGGTCGAGTATGTAGATTTGCGTATTGGAAATTGGGCGACCAATAGGCACTGTCTTCAAATTGCTCTCTGGTTGACATTCCCAGAAGGTGACATCAATTGCGGCTTCTGTCGGCCCGTAGAGATTATGCAATTGACACCCTAAACAGGTAAAAAAGCGTTCCTGAAGTTCTTTTGGCAGTGCTTCGCCACTACAAATAACTCGCTTCAAGCTACTGCAATTTTTTACACTTTCTTCTTCTAGGAAAATCTGGAGCATCGAAGGGACAAAATGCAGTGTGGTAACTTGCTGTTGTACTATTAGATTGACCAAGTAACGACTATCTTTATGTCCACCTGGTTGAGCTACAACTAAACGCGCTCCAGTCAATAATGGCCAGAAAAACTCCCAAACGGAGACATCGAAGCTGAAAGGAGTTTTCTGTAAAACGCAGTCTATTTCTGCTAATTGATATGCTTGCTGCATCCACAGGAGGCGATTGCAAATCCCTAGATGAGTATTTAGCGCTCCTTTAGGCTTTCCGGTGGAACCCGAAGTGTAAATCACATAAGCCAAATTACTAGTTTGCACACCAGCGTTCGGATTTTGCTGATTCGACTGGGGAATGATTTCCCACTCAGTATCTAAGCAAACAACACGCGCTTGATGTGCAGGTAATTTCTCAACTAGATGCTGTTGGGTAAGTAGCACGGAAACTTGAGCATCTTCGAGCATAAAACTCAAACGGTCTTGGGGATACTCTGGGTCAAGTGGTACGTAAGCCCCACCCGCCTTGAGAATACTAAGTAATCCCACCACCATCTCTAAAGAACGCTCCACACAAATTCCCACCAGTACGTCGGCTCCCACACCCAAAGACTGCAAGTAATGCGCCAACTGGTTAGCACGACAATTCAACTCGTGGTACGTAAATTGTTGATTTTCAAACACCACTGCTACTGCATCGGGTGTAAGCTCCACCTGTTCTTCAAATAACTGATGGATACATTTATCTTGGGGATAATCTACCTGAGTATCATTCCACTCAACTAATAATTGCTTTTGCTCAAATGCTGTGAGCATTGGTAATTGGGAAATCCGCTCTTGGGGATTCGCTACAATTGCCTCAAGTAGCGTCACAAAATGACCCGTCATTCGTTCGATAGTGCTGCTATCAAACAAGTCAGTGTTGTATTCCCACCACCCCACTAATCCACTAGTAGTGTTTTCCACTCCCAAGGTAAGATCAAACTTGGCGATCGCACTTTCTATGGGTAACGAACTTACAGTTAACCCAGTCAACTCTATTTCAGACATGGGCGGATTATTAAGAACAAACATCACTTGGAACAGTGGTGTATGGCTCAAGTCCCGTTCTGGCTGCAATGCTTCTACCAACATTTCAAAGGGCAAATCTTGATGAGCGTATGCGGATATTGCCATTTCTCTCAGGCGCGGGAGTAATTCGCTAAAGGTGGGATTTTCTGCCAAATTAGTCCGCATAACTAAAGTATTGACAAAAAAGCCAATTAGCCCTTCTATCTCGGTGCGATCGCGGTTAGCAATTGGTGTCCCTACCAAAATATCTGTTTGTCCTGTGTAGCGATAAAGTAATGTATTATATGCCGCTAACAAAGTCATAAACAAAGTCACCCCTTGCTCTTGACTCAGTTTGGTCAGTTGTTGAGTTAACTCAGCAGACAGGGCAAACTCAAGATATGCGCCATTGAAAGTCTGCACAGCAGGTCTAGGTCTGTCTGTGGGTAGTGGCAAGAACGTAGGTGCATTTGCCAATTGTTGTTTCCAGTAACTTAATTGGCTGTTCAGTACTTCCCCTTGCAACCATTGTCTTTGCCAAATTGCAAAATCTGCGTACTGAATTGGCAGTGGCAACAAAGGTGACAGTTGACCTTGAGAATAGGCATTGTACAGTGCTTGTAGCTCCTGGACAAACACACCTATTGACCAGCCATCAGAGACTACGTGGTGCATACACACTAATAACCACTGTTCTGTAGGAGACAGCATTACTAATGTCGCTCTGATTAATGCTTCTGACTCTAAGTTAAAAGGCTGAATTGCTTGTTCTTGGACTAATTTCTGTGCAGCAGTTTTTTGTTCTGTTAAGGGTAAATGATGCAAATCAACAACTGTAACTGTCCAATTCGTTTCTGTTTGAATGATTTGAGCAGCTTGTCCATCAACTGTGATGAAGTTAGTGCGTAATGCTTCTTGACGATGAATAATTTCAATTAAGCTTTGTTCTAAGGCGGCAAAATTAAGAGTTCCGGCTAAACACAACCCGAAGAGGATATTGTATGAAGCACTGTTGGGCTCCAACTGGTCTAAAAACCATAAACGCTGTTGAGCATAAGACAGTGGTAGTTCTGTATTCTCTGCCCGCCTGAAGATGGGTGGTGCAGCAAGTTCTAAATTTTGTTGCTGCAACCGTTGAATGTTTGGCGATAATTGGGCAATTGTTGGTGCTGCAAATAACGAACGCAATGGCAGTTCTACTTTCAAGCTGCTACGCACACGGGAGATAAGTTGTGTTGCTAGTAGGGAGTGTCCTCCTAACTCAAAGAAATTATCATGTCTGCCTACAAGCTCTACTTTTAGGACTTGTTGCCAAATCAGTGCCAGTATTTCTTCAATTGGGGTGCGTGGGGCGACATATTTCTCTAAGAATTCACTACTTGGCTCTGGTGCTGGTAAGGCACGACGGTTTACTTTGCCGTTGGGGGTAAGCGGTAGGGACTCCAAGATGACGATCGCACTTGGTAACATGTATTCTGGTAGCCTGGACTTGAGAAATTGCCGCAGAACGCTTACTGTGGGTGTCTGCTCTGGCTGGGGAACAATGTAGGAGACTAGGCGCTTATCACCAGGAGTATCTTCACGAGCTATGACACAACATACTTGCACATCTTCATATTGGCTCAGTACTGCTTCGATTTCTCCCAACTCAATGCGGAATCCCCGGATTTTTACTTGGTTGTCGATGCGTCCCAAGTATTCGATATTGCCATCTGGTAAATAACGGGCTAAGTCCCCAGTTTTGTATAATTTTGACTTTTGACTTTTGACTTTTGACTTGTTAAATGGGTTAGGAATAAATTTTTCTTGTGTTAACTCTGGTCGGTTCAAGTAGCCTCGCGCTAAGGAAACACCACCAATGTGCAGTTCCCCTGCTACACCCACAGGTACAGGCTGTAAATACTTATCCAGGATGTAGATTTGCGTGTTGGCAATGGGACGGCCAATCGGAGGAAGTGGCGGCCAAGTGTCCACTGAATTAGTCAGAGTAAAAGTGACGGTCACATGGCTCTCTGATGGGCCGTAATGATTATGCAGAGTACAATCACTTAGCTGACTCAGCCACTTGGAAATGCCAGGAGTAATCTGTAACTGTTCCCCAGCAGTAATGATTTCCCTTAGATTACTAGTAACTAATTCACTACTAACAGCTACCTCCGCTAGTTGCTGTAAAGCAACAAAAGGAACAAACAATCTTTCAACAGCTTGTTCTTGGAGTAAACCTAATAAAGCCAACGGTTCTCGGCGCAATTCCTCGCCAATCAACAGCAATGTGCCTCCAGAAAACCAGGTAGAGAACATTTCTTGAAAGGAGACATCAAAGCTGACAGGAGCAAATTGCAGGGTTTTTACTCCACTAGAGGAAATTGGCGAATTTTGCAGTTGCCAAAGTAGGAGATTGCAAAGAGCAACCTGATTCATGGCTACACCCTTTGGTTGACCCGTAGAACCAGAGGTGTAAATCACGTAACCCAAGTTATTCTCTTGCACACCAGAGATGAGATTCTCCTGACTCAACTGGTTTAGGAGTTGCCAGTCGGTGTCTAAGTAGACGACACGCGCCTGATGCTGGGGTAATTTCTCAACTAAATTTTGTTGGGTAAGCAGCACTGGCACAGCCGCATCTTCTAACATGAAGCGTAAACGGTCTTGGGGATATTCTGGGTCAAGTGGTACATAAGCGCCACCTGCTTTGAGAATTCCCAGTATTCCTACTAGCATTTCTAGGGAGCGTTCTACACATATCCCCACTAATACATCTGGTTTTACACCCAAGGACTGTAAGTAATGTGCCAACTGATTAGCACGACAATTCAACTCACCATAAGTTAGTTGTTGAGAGAAATGAGCGCTCCGGTACTGGGTACTGGGTACTGGGTACTGGGGAAGAAATTCTTTTAAAATTTGGTTAGGGTCTGAATCCCCATTCAAATCTTCCCAATCCCCAGTCCCTAGTCCCCAGTCACCAGTCCCCGGTTCAAACACCACCGCTACTGCATCGGGTGTACGTTCTACCTGCGCCTCAAACAACTTATGGATACATTTATCTTGGGGATAATTTATCTGGGTATCATTCCAGTCAACTAATAATTGCTGCTCAGATTCTGTTAGCATTGGCAACTGGGAAATTTGTTGCTGAGGATTAGTAGCGATCGCCTCAAGCATTGTTCTAAAATGACCCAGCATCCGGCTAATCGTCCCATCTTCAAATCGACTAACGTCGTACATCACCCTCAGCGACAATTGCTCACCAGGGGAAACTAAAACCGTTAGCGGATAATTTGTTTGTTCAATCCACCTAAAATTCGAGAGGGAAAAATCGCTATTGCCTTCTAGAACAGCAGTATCAATAGGATAATTCTCAAAAACAACAAGACTCTCAAACAAAGACGTACCCCTGGGAACATCACTCAACCCCTGAATCTCTACCAATGAGCTATAGGAAAATTGCTCAGACTCAACCTGTTGCGCCTGTAAATCCTTCAACAAACCCAACAATTCAGTCTGCTCTGAGATTTGCACTCGCACTGGTAGAGTATTGATAAATAACCCCACTATCGACTCTACACCAACAAGTTCAGGCGGACGACCAGACACAGTTGCACCAAAAACCACATCCGTTTCTTGGCTGTAGCGAGACAGCAACAATCCCCAAGTCGCTTGCACCAAATTACTCATTGTCAATTGATGCTGTCTGACAAAAGACATCACTGCTGTTGTCGCTGGCACAGTTAAGTCAATTTGCTGTTCGCTGTAGCCCGAATGCTGCTCCCGCATTGTCAATGGTTTACCCACAGTCAAAGGAGTTGGTGTTGTAAAACCTTGGAGTTTTTGTCGCCAAAACTTCTCAGCTAAATCTCTATCCTGTTGCTGTAACCAAGCAATATAATTGCGGTAGCTGATAGTTCCGATGTTAGATAAACTTTTACCCTGAGAAATTGCTTGATAAAACTCTAGTAGGTCTTGGAAAACCAAAGGTGACGACCAGCCATCAAGTAATAAATGATGATGACACCAAACAAACTGATAAGTATTCCTATCCAACTGGATTAGATGTAGACGCATCAATGGCGCAAGCGATAGTTGGAAACCCTGTTGTCGCTCAGAATCCAGAAAAGTCTCTAATTCCTGTTGCTGCTCAAGTGCCGATAACTCCCGCCAGTCATAAGTTTCGACCGTCACATTTACCTGTCGATACACCACTTGAACTGGCTGGCTTAAAGACTCCCACAGAAACGCTGTGCGGAAGACGGGATGCCGAGCTACCACTTGCTGCCAAGCTTGCTCGAAGGTTTTTACATCTAGGTTTCCCGTCAAAATCAAAGTTATCTGCTCAAAATATACGCCTGAGTCTGGAGCATATAAACTTTCAAACAGCATCCCCTCTTGCATAGGAGATAAGGGATAAATATCTTCAATATTTTGCCGGTTAGTTTTGTTAAGTTCTAATTTCATAAATTTTGTAATATCTGATCTATTTCTAGTTGGTTAAGTTGAATTAATGGGAAATCTGTGGGCGTATAACCTGCATTTTCCGGTGATAAACAATGAGCAATTATATCTTGCAAAGTTTCGACAAATTCTTGGGCAATATTCTCAATCGTTTCCTCCTGATGGATATTGCTGCTGTATGTCCAATCTATTTGCAGTTTTTCGTTAATAATGATGGCATTAATGTCTAGCAAATAATGGCGCTGACCTTGTAAACTCTCACTGTTTCCGCTAGGTTCATTAGCTATTTGCATCAGAGAGGATGTATTCACAACTTGAGCAAATTGTCCCAAATAATTGAAGCTAATTTCTGCTTGGGGAATTTTCTCTAGTTGAGCGCTTATTTCTGGATCAACATTCAGATAACGCAATAAACCATAGCCAATGCCTTTATTAGGAATTACCCGTAATTGTTCCTTGACAGATTTTAAAGCAGTACCAAGATCATCTGCGATTCCCAGTTCCACAACCACCGGGAAAATCGTTGTAAACCAACCAACAGTGCGTGATAAGTCTATACCATCGATAATCTCTTCCCGCCCATGACCTTCTAAGTTGAATAACACTGACTCAGAGTCAGTCCATCCACTCAATACCAGCGCTAAAGCAGTTAACAAGATATCGTTAATTTGTGTTTTATAAGCTTTCGGGACATCTTGCAAAAGGGAAAGGGTTTCAGCTTCATCTAATGATACTGTTACTGTCCTAGCCGATGCAGTAGTGTTTACCCCTTGTGCATAGTCTACTGGTAGGAAATCAACTGCATCGTAAGATGCACTCAACCAATAATCTAGTTCTGATTTCAAGACTTCTGATTGAGCATAATCTGTCAGTTGTCGCGCCCAATCTTGGAAGGATGTGGTTTTGGCAGGTAGTTGAATGGTTTTTCCTTGACTTAGTTGCTGATAAGCTGTCTGCAAATCTTCTAACAATATCCGCCAGGAAACACCATCTACTACGAGGTGGTGAATTACTATAAGTAATCGCGCTTTTTTGTCAATACCCACCCAGAAAAATGCTACTTGCACGAGATTTTCTGACAGATTTAAACTCGCCTGTAATTCATTGGCTGTGGTTTCAATGACAGTTTCTATCTCAGTTTCTGGAACTGTCGATAGGTCAAAACGCTTGATTGTAATGTTATCTGTTGGGGCGGCATGAATCTGCTGCCATATTGTGCCTGTTTGGGTGAATCTTAGGCGTAGAGCATCGTGATGTTTTAGTAGTTGCTGCCATACTTGCTCTAATATTTCTAGGTTGAGGTCTGATGGTACTGTGAGGAGAAATGATTGATTGAAGTGGTGTTTCTGTGGTAATTTCTGCTCGAAAAACCAGTGTTGAATTGGTGTTAGGGGTAATGTCCCTGTGACTAATCCTTGTTCAATTGAGAGTGTTTTTATTGTGCCTGCGACTGTGGCTAATTGGGCGATGGTTTGATTGGCAAATAGTTGTTTGACTGTCAGTTCTATTCCGGCAACTTTCGCTTTGCTGATAATTTGAATGCTGAGGATGGAATCTCCTCCTAGTTCAAAAAAGTTATCGTGTATGCCTATTTGCTCTACTCTTAATACTTGCGCCCAAATTTGGGCTAATTTTTCTTCAATGGGGGTGCGCGGTGCTACTAGGCTGTTTTCTATTCCTGTGCGTGCTTCTGGTTCTGGTAGGGCGCGTCGGTCTATTTTTCGGTCTATTTTGCCGTTGGGGGTTATGGGTAGGGAATCTAGGGTAATGATCGCACTTGGTATCATGTATTCTGGTAGCTTTTCTTTGAGGAAGCTACTCAGAACGCTTACTGTAGGTGTTATCTGTGGCTGCGGTACTATGTAAGCGACTAGGCGCTTATTTCCGGGAATGTCTTCGCGGATGATGACTACAGATGTTTGCACATCACTATGTTGGCTTAGTGCTGCTTCGATTTCTCCCAACTCGATACGGAATCCCCGGATTTTTACTTGGTTATCGATCCGACCCAGGTATTCAATATTGCCATCTGGCAAATAGCGTGCTAAATCCCCTGTTTTATAGAGACGTTTTTCCCCCCTGCTCCCCTGCTCCCCTGCTCCCCTGCTTCTACCGAAGGGGTTGGGGATAAATTTTTCTTGTGTTAATTCTGGGCGGTTGAGGTATCCTATTGCTAATCCTGCACCACCGATGTGTAACTCTCCTGGTACACCCACAGGTACTAGTTGTAAGTTTTGGTCGAGTATGTAGATTTGCGTGTTGTCAATTGGACGACCAATGGGGACAAGTTGCGGATAAATCTCACGCTGGCAATTCCAGAAAGTTGCATCAATACAAGCCTCTGTTGGCCCGTAGAGATTGTGTAAATTTACATCTAGTTTACTTAATAAGCCTTCTTGCAGAGTAACGGGTAAGACTTCACCGCCACAGAACACGTGTTTGAGGGAGTGACAAGTTTCGATTCCTCCCTGTTCTAAAAGCATTTGCAGTAAAGATGGAACAAGTTGAACAGTAGTTACCTGCTGCTGGGCAATTAACCTTAAAAGATAAGCACTGTCAGTATGACCTCCTGGTTCAGCTATTAACAACTGTCCACCTGCTAACAATGGAGCGTAGAATTCCCAAACTGAGGCATCAAAGCCAAAGGGAGTTTTTTGCAGTACTTTGTCTTTTTCAGTCAGGGGAAATGTTGCTTGCATCCAGAACATATGGTTGCAAAGGCTACTGTGAGATAGCATTACCCCCTTTGGTTGACCAGTAGAGCCAGAAGTATAGATCGCATAAGCTACATTATTAGCTTGCACCTCAGCAATTGGATTCTCCTGGCTAAATTTAGCGATCGCAAGCCAGTCGTTATCTAAGTGGACTACACGCGCCTGATGTTGAGGAAGAGACTCAACTAGATGCTGTTGGGTGAGCAATACTGAAACTTGAGCATCTGCCAGCATGAAAGTCAGACGGTCTTGGGGATACTCTGGGTCAAGTGGTACATAAGCCCCATCCGCCTTGAGAATACCAAGTAATCCCACCACCATCTCTAAAGAGCGCTCTAGACATATCCCCACCAGCACATCTGCTCCCACACCCAAGGACTGCAAGTAATGCGCCAACTGGTTAGCACGACAATTCAACTCGTGGTACGTCAATTGTTGATTCTCAAACACCACCGCCACGGCATCGGGCGTGCGTTCCACCTGTTCTTCAAACAACTGATGAATACATTTATCTTGGGGATAATCTACTCCTGTATCATTCCACTCAACTAATAACTGTTGCTGCTCAGATGCTGTGAGGATTGGTAATTGTGAAATCCGTTCTTGGGGATTCGCCACAATTGCTTCTAGCAATGTCACAAAATGACCAGTCATCCGTTCGATAGTGCTGCTATCAAACAAGTCTGTGTTATACTCCCACCCTCCCACTAATCCAGTGCTAGTGTTTTCCATTGATAAGATAAGATCAAACTTGGCGATCGCACTTTCTATGAGCAACGAACTGACAGTTAACCCAGTCAACTCTATTTCAGATTTGGGCGCATTATTGAGAACGAACATCACCTGAAATAGTGGTGTATAGCTCAAGTCCCGTTCTGGCTGCAATGCTTCCACCAACATTTCAAAGGGCAAATCTTGATGAGCATAGGCTCCGAAAGCCGTTTCTCTTAGGCGCGGGAGTAATTCGTTAAAACTAGGATTTTCAGATAAATCAGTCCGCATCACTAAAGTATTGACAAAAAAGCCAATTAGCCCTTCTATTTCGGTGCGATCGCGGTTAGCAATTGGTGTCCCCACCAAAATATCTGTTTGTCCCGTGTAGCGATAAAGTAATGTATTATATGCCGCCAACAAAGTCATAAACAAAGTTACCCCTTGCTGTTGACTCAATTTGGTCAGTTGTTGAGTTAGTTCAGCAGACAGGGCAAACTCAAGATATGCGCCATTGAAAGTCTGCACAGCAGGTCTAAGTCTATCTGTGGGTAGTGGCAAAAATGTGGGTGCATTAGCCAATTGTTGTTCCCAGTAACTCAATTGGCTCTTCAGTACTTCTCCTTGCAACCATTGTCTTTGCCAAATTGCAAAATCAGCATACTGAATTGGTAATGGCAACAAGGGTGACGGTTGACCTTGAGAAGAAGCATTGTAAAGTGCTTGTAGCTCCTGGACAAATACACCTATTGACCAACCATCACTGACAACGTGGTGCATACACACTAATAACCACTGTTCTGTAGGAGACAGCACCACTAATGTCGCTCTCATTAATGCTTCTGACTCTAAGTCAAAAGCAAGAAGCGCTTGTTGTTGAACTAATTGCTGTGCAGCTATTTCAATTTCTGTTAAGGGTAAATGCTTTAAATCAACAACTGTAACTGTCCAATTCGTTTCTGTTTCAATGATTTGAGAAGCTTGTCCATCAACTGTGATGAAGTTAGTGCGTAATGCTTCGTGGCGATAAATAATTTCAATTAAGCTTTGTTCTAAAGCTGCAACATTAAGAGTTCCTACTAAACGCAACCCGAAGGGGATGTTGTATGAGGCACTGTTCGGCTCGAACTGGTCTAAAAACCATAAACGCTGTTGAGCATAAGACAGTGGTAATTCTACATTCCCTGTCCTGGGTAATATGGGTGGTGCAGCAAGTTCTAAGTTTTGCTGCTGTAGTTGCTGAATCGATGGTGCTAATTGGGCAATTGTTGGTGCTGCAAATAACGAACGCAATGGCAGTTCTACTTTCAAGCTGCTACGCACACGGGAGATGAGTTGCGTTGCTAGCAGGGAATGTCCTCCTAATTCAAAGAAGTTATCATGTCTGCCTACAAGCTCTACTTTTAGGACTTGTTGCCAAATCAGTGCCAGTATTTCTTCGATGGGGCTGCGTGGAGCGACATATTTCTCTAATAATTCACTACTTGGCTCTGCTGCTGGTAGGGCGCGACGGTCTACTTTGCCGTTGGGGGTAAGCGGTAAAGACTCCAAGATGACTATTGCCGAAGGAACCATGTAGTCTGGTAACTTTTTCTTGAGGTCGCTACGTAGTTCGCTAATTGTGAGTGTTACTTGTGCTTGCGGTACGATGTAGGCTACTAGGCGCTTGTCACCAGGAGTATCTTCATGGGCTATGACGCATGATGCTTGCACATGGGGATGTTGGCTCAGTGCTGCTTCGATTTCTCCCAATTCAATGCGGAATCCCCGGATTTTTACTTGGTTATCGATGCGTCCCAAGTATTCGATATTGCCATCTGGCAAATACCGGGCTAAGTCTCCGGTTTTGTAGAGGCGTTCGGAATTAGAGGATTGGTATTCTGTTTCCCCTCTGCCCCTCTGCTCCTCTGCCCCTCTGCCTCCAACGAAGGGGTTGGGAATGAATTTTTCTTGTGTTAACTCTGGTCGATTCAAGTAGCCTCTTGCTAATCCTGCACCACCGATATGTAACTCTCCTGGTACACCTACGGGTACTGGTTGTAAGTTTTGGTCTAGTATGTAGATTTGCGTATTGTCAATTGGACGGCCAATAGAAATCAAGCTGTCATGGGATTCGAGTTGACATACTGATGACCAAATAGTAGCCTCTGTTGGGCCATAAAGGTTCCACAAAGAAGCGCTCCTGGCAAGTAATTGATTAACTAAATCCCAAGGTAAAGCTTCACCCCCGCAAAGTATTTTTAAATCGCTAAATTGGTAGTTTGAGTCTAAAAGCAATCTCCAAGTAGCTGGAGTTGCTTGCATAATTGTTGCTTTAGACTTAACTAGCAAGTCAAATAACTCTCTTCCATCAAGGGTCACGTCACGACGGGCTATGACCAGACATGCACCTACAGTTATAGGCAGAAAAATTTCTAAGGCAGCAATATCAAAGGAAATAGTAGTGACCGCAAGCAGTGTATCTTGTTCTGTTATTCCTGGGCGCTGCTGCATGGCAGATAGGAAATTGCTCACAGATTTATGTGAGATTTGCACACCTTTGGGCTTGCCTGTAGAACCGGAAGTATAAATCACATAAGCTAAGTTAATAGATTGGACATCAGTGATGGGATTTTCTGGAGGCAACTGACAAATAAACTGCCAGTTAGTATCCAAGCTTACAAGCTGCGCCTGACACTCAGGTAATTTCTCAACTAGATGGTTTTGACTCAGCAGCACTGAGACTTGAGCATCTTCCAAGATAAAGCGCAAACGTTCTTGGGGATATTCTGGGTCAAGTGGTACATAAGCCCCACCCGCCTTGAGAATGCCCAACAGTCCGACCACCATCTCTAAAGAACGCTCCACACAAATCCCCACCAGCACATCAGCTTTTACACCCAAAGACCGCAAGTAATGCGCCAACTGGTTAGCACGAGTGTTCAACTCGTGGTAAGTCAATTGTTGATTCTCAAACACCACTGCGACTGCATCGGGTGTACGTTCTACCTGTTCCTCAAACAACTGATGGATACATTTATCTTGGGGATAATCTACTTGAGTATTATTCCACTCAACTAATAACTGCTGTTGCTCAGATGCTGTTAACATTGGCAATTGGGAAATCCGCTCGCTGGGATTTGCCACAATTGCCTCAAGCAGTGTCAGAAAATGACCAGTCATCCGTTCGATAGTGCTGCTATCAAACAAGTCAGTGTTGTACTCCCACCACCCAAAGAGTCCATTGGGAGTGTTTTCCATTGATAAAGTTAAATCAAACTTTGCCGTGGTAATTCCTATTGGCAAGCCACTGACACTTAACTCAGTCAACTCTATTTCAGACATGGGAGCGTTCAGGAGAACGAACATCACCTGGAATAATGGTGTATGGCTCAAGTCCCGTTCTGGCTGCAATGCTTCCACCAACATCTCAAAGGGCAAATCTTGATGAGCATAGGCGGATAATGCCATTTCCCGGATACGTGGGAGTAATTCGTTAAAGGTGGGGTTTTCTGCCAAATTAGTCCGCATCACCAAAGTATTGACAAAAAAGCCAATTAGACCTTCTAGCTCGGTGCGATCGCGGCCGGCAATTGGTGTCCCCACTAAAATATCTTCTTGTCCCGTGTAGCGGTAAAGCAGGGTATTATAAGCCGCTAACAAAGTCATAAACAAAGTCGCCCCTTGCTGTTGACTTAGCTGCAACAACCGTTGAGTTAACTCAACAGACAGAGTAAAGACTTGATATGAGCCATTGAAAGTCTGTACAGCAGGTCTGGATGTATCTGTGGGTAATGGCAAGAATGTGGGTGCATTTGCCAACTGTTTTTCCCAGTAACTCAAGTGGTTTTGTAGTACTTCCCCTTGCAACCATTGTCTTTGCCAAATTGCATAATCTGCGTACTGAATTGGTAGTGGCAACAAGGGTGACGGTTGACCTTGAGAATAAGCATTGTACAGTGCTTGTAACTCCTGGACAAACAGACCTATTGACCAGCCATCAAAGACAACGTGGTGCATACACACTAATAACCATTGTTCTGTAGGAGACAGCACAACTAATGTCGCTCTCATTAATGGATCGTGAGCTAAGTCAAAAGGCTCAATTGCTCGTTGTTCCAGTAATTTCTGTGCAGTCGTTTTTTGTTCTGTTAGTTCTACTGAGGCAGAGGCTTCACTCAGTACAAGTGTTGGTAAATGCTGCAAGTCAACTACTGTTACTGTCCAATTCGTTTGAGTTTGAATGATTTGAACAGCTTGTCCATCAACAGTAACAAAGTTGGTGCGTAAGGCTTCATGGCGATGAATAAATTCTTTTAAACTTTGTTCTAAGGCGGCAACATTAAGAGTTCCTACTAGACCCAAACCAATGGAGATGTTGTATGAGGCATTGTTCGACTCTAACTGGTCTAAAAACCATAAACGCTGTTGTGCATAAGACAGTGGTATTTCTGCATTCTCTACCCGCCTTAAGATCGGTGGTGCTGACAGTTTTATATCTTGCTGCTGTAACTGCTGAATCGATGGCGCTAACTCCGCAATTGTTGGCGCAGCAAATAAGCTTCGTAATGGTATTTCTACTTTCAATCTGCTACGCACACGAGAGATGAATTGCGTTGCTAGTAGGGAGTGTCCCCCTAGTTCAAAGAAGTTGTCATGTCTGCCGACAAGCTCTACTTTCAGTACTTCTTGCCAAATCAGTGCCAGTATTTCTTCAATTGGGGTGCGTGGAGCTACATATTTCTCTAATAATTCACTACTTGGCTCTGGTGCTGGTAGGGCGCGACGATCTATTTTGCCGTTGGGGGTTAGGGGTAAAGATTCTAAGATGACGATCGCACTTGGTACCATGTATTCTGGTAGCTTTTCTTTGAGGAAGCTACGCAGAACGCTGATTGTAGGTGTCACCTGTGGTTGCGGTACGATATAGGCTACTAGGCGCTTGTCACCCCTGTTATCTTCACGGGCTATGACATAAGATGCTTGCACATGGGGATGTTGGCTCAGTACTGCTTCGATTTCTCCCAACTCAATGCGGAATCCCCGAATTTTTACTTGGTTATCGATACGCCCCAGGTATTCGATATTACCATCTGGTAAATAACGAGCCAAGTCCCCAGTTTTGTAGAGATGTTCTCCCC
>NZ_NOLK01000182.1:0-14562 GCF_002245985.1 Nostoc sp. 'Peltigera membranacea cyanobiont' 232 | reverse complement strand
CCCCAGTCCCCACTCTCATCTACAATCATTCTTATGAATCTGCCTTCGTTTCTTTGGTTGTGGAAAATAGCCGCGTGGTCAATGGGGTTGTCCCTGCTGGCATATCTGATGTTAGCAGTCACCGGCGTTTGGATGTTTCGGGCGAGAACTTCCCAGCAATTTCCTTTTATTACGCCATTTATGGGCGGAAATAGAGGGGTGCGATCGCTCCACTATCTAATGGGCATCAGTATGGTAAGTTTAGTGCTACTATTGCTAGCGATCGGCATTGTTGGCACTTTAGGACACTTTGGTTCTTTAGGTCACTCGTCACATCTAATCGCTGGGTTGATAGTGGTAGCATTAGTTTTGCTTTCTGCTTTCAGTGCCACGCAAATTAGCGCCAGACGACCTTGGGCGAGACCTTTACACATTGGCGTAAATATTATTTTGTTTATAGGATTTGCCTGGGTATCCCTTACTGGTTGGATTGTAGTACAAAAGTATTTACCCTAAAAAATTACGAATTAGGAATTACGAATTACGAATTGAACAGTCCAGCTACAACATAGACCTACCCTACAATGAATAAAAGCATTGTAATTGAGCCGTGACTGTAAACTCAGCCAATATTTCAACTTCTGTTTTTCGTCTGTCTCCTTTAATTCGGATAACTTTGCTGAGTCTATACATAGCACTCACAGTTCCATTACCCTTTTTATCGCAGGTAACAGCCGCACCCGTACCTCCAGAATTTTTGTGGATAGGGATTAGCATCGGCTTAGTTGCCTTGTATGCAGTATTGACTGAACAAGTAATAGTAGATGACCAGGGAATTCAGGTTACTTACCCCGTCTGGGTTCCTCGATTTTTCCGTAAAGGCTGGTTTTTACCTTGGTCAGAGGTGAAAGAGTTAAAACCCCGCACCACTGGTCAGGGAGGGCTAGTTTATTACTTCCTCAGCCAGGATGGGAAAGCTTATTTACTACCGATGCGTGTATCTGGATTTGCCCGTTTCGTGCAAATTGTCCAAGCCAAGACAGGCATTGATACTACAGATGTTCGCCCTTTAGCACAGCCGTGGATGTACCTGATTTTACTAGGATTCACACTGCTGCTACTATTGGTCGATGGCTGGGCGATCGCTACAGCTTTAACTACTGCACAATTAACTTAAAATTGGGAATGGGGCATAGGGCATTGGTTATTTCTCCTCCATCTCCCCCATCTCCCTCATCTCCCTCATCTCCCTCATCTCCCTCATCTCCCCATTCCCCTTGAATAAGGCAACACTCAGGCTAGAGCAAGTTAATCTGTTTACAAAGCTGAAAACCCAACTTCCAGGCAATCAGCAAGGGTATCCCATATTGCGAGATATTGACTTGGAAGTATTTCAGGGCGATCGCATTGCCATTGTAGGGCCAGTAGGCGTTGGTAAAACTTCCTTATTACGCCTCATCAACCGCCTAATTGAACCCACAAGTGGCAAAATCTATCTAGAAAATCAAGAATATCGCCAAATCCCTGTCATCCAGCTACGCCAGATGGTTGTACTTGTATTGCAAGAATCAAAGCTGTTGGGGATGACAGTTCAACAAGCCTTGGCTTATCCTTTAGTTTTGCGTGGTTTGCCCAAGCAGACAATTCAGGAACGAATCAGTTATTGGACAGAACAACTGCATATTCCTAATGAATGGTTAGGGCGAACTGAGGTACAACTTTCTGCTGGACAACGACAAATAGTAGCGATCACTCGTGCCTTACTCATCCAGCCTAAAATATTATTATTAGACGAGCCAACCTCTGCCCTTGATGCTGGTACAGCTTCTCATCTCATGCAAGTCTTAATCCAGTTGAGTCAAACTCACCAAACCACGATTCTGATGGTAAATCACCAACTGGAACTTGCCCAGATGTTTTGCACTAGGTTATTACACCTACAACAAGGTCGTTTATCCGCAAATCAAACAGTCTCTGAAATCGACTGGGTTGAATTACGAGAAAGCCTAATTAAAGCAGAAACTCAAGACGATTTTGGATTTTAGATTTTGGATTGGTCAGGAGATAGAAGTAAAGAATTGTTATCTTAACTCCCCAATGCCCAATGCCCAATGCCCAATGCCCAATGCCCAATGCCCAATGCCCAATGCCCAATGCCCAATACCCATTAAACTTGACTACTACTAAGTGTCGAACGTTGATTATTAAATCTTTCTCTAGCTAACTTTGTTGTTTGTGATTGTGAAATATTGGTATTCAAAATTTCCATGTTAAAACGGTATCCTACATTGCGGATAGTTTGAATCAAGTTCGGTTGACGAGGGTCAAGTTCCACCTTTTTCCGCAGCGATAAAACGTGAGTATCAATGGTACGAGGGTTATCGATAGCATCAGGCCAAGCACGACGCAGCAATTCCGACCTACTCAGAGGTACTCCTCCAGCTTGTGCCAAAACATACAACAAACTGAATTCTTGAGGCGTTAAATCGATAAACTCCCCCTGAAAGCGGACACGGCGCTGAACTAAATCGATTTGCAAAGTGCCATAATCCAAATAAGCTGGTGCAGTAGGTGTGCGTTTCCGACGAATCAGCGCCTCTACCCGTGCTAAAAACTCTTGCATCCCAAAAGGTTTGCTCAGGTAATCATCTGCACCCGCCTTTAAACCTGCCACAATATCACCTTCACTATTGCGGGCAGATAGCATTAAGATTAGAGGCTGCTCCTGACGATGCAACCAACGACAAAATTCAATGCCATCGCCATCGGGCAAGTCTGCATCTAATACTACCAGTGTTGGTTGATGGCTTAAAAATACTTCCCTTGCTTGATAAATACTGGCAGCTTGATGCACGCGGTATTCTAGCTGTTGCAAGTGCCAACCCAACAACGACCTCAGATGGGGATTCCCCTCAATGATTTCTATACAAACCGAACCCACAGCGGCAAGACCCCTTAGCGTCTGATGACTTTCAAAGTAACAAGCCCGTCACTAAGGTTTTGTAGCCTTTGTTACTTCAATTGCTATTAGCTTTACATTTCCTCATAAGAAGCGTAGCAATATCTTTAATTTATGCCTTGCCGGAAGGCAATTAGAAATATTATTAAATTTTTATTAAATTTATCCGCAGTATTGTTATACTTATCAAAAATTCTTCTAGCTTAACATTCTGCTTCTACACGGTGTAATCTGGCAAAGATATAAAATTCACTCAGCTAAGAATTAATGCAACAGCTTTTTAACCTGATGTTAAAAGTAGATTTTTCGCAAAAATTAGTGCCTATATCCAAGAACATAACACCAATACAATTGGGCTATGGACTATGAAAATCAGAAAAATAATTTACCAGAAAACCAGAATCAAGGTTTTCTGGAATAGGATTAAACTAGCCTGTAGCTGCTATGAGGGTACTACCCAAAGTAGATGTGTTGACTTTGAGTTGATGTCAAAGTGAAATTACACTTCACTTTTGAGCGTGAATCATTTACAATTCTCATTCCAAGAGATTAATACAGCAGTTATGCTCCAAGACACACAAACCATCCGCTATTACCAAAGACTCACCGACGCCTTCGCCGAGTTATGGAATCGCGGTTATCGCACGGATGACATGCGGATGTATTTGGATGGATATCTAGCCGCATTGCGACAAAGTAACGTCATTGAACCTTATTTGATTCATCGTCTAGAAGAGGAGGCCAGCCGCTTCTTGTACGATGGATCAAATTTTGCAGTGCCACAACCACAGCCCCAACCCGATTACTACTAAGTACCATTTACTTGGTCATTGATAGTAACCGTTGATTACCGCAGATGATTATAGCATATTATCTGTATTGGTCAATGCTTTGCCGTGGTGTGAGATTTTGGAGATATTGTATTGATTAAACGCATCCCCTCAGCCTATATTGGTTTTGCCAATGTGACTGAGGGGATTGTTGATTAGGTATGAAATTAAGGCAACATAGATAAAATATTTTTGTCAGCAACTATTAAAAAAACCTTGAAAGAGGAGACATTATTTCTCTCCCCTTTCAAGGAAATTAAAAGGGCATATTGCCTTGATTGCGTAAAGAGAGATTAGGAAGCTAGTGCTACTTCTACCTTTTGTTGCAATTCACCTTTTTGGTACAGTTCAATCAAGATGTCAGAACCGCCAAGGAATTCACCATTGATATAGACTTGGGGAATTGTCGGCCAGTTAGAGTATTCTTTAATTCCTTGACGGATTTCAGAGTCTGATAGAACATCAACCGTCTCGAAGGGAACTCCCAAGGTATTGAGAATCTGCACAACGTTGTTGGAGAAACCACACTGGGGCATTAATTTGTTTCCCTTCATGAAAACTAGAATCTTGTTCTCTTGTAGCAAGTTATCAATTTTGTCTTTGAGTTCTGGTGTCATGGTATTTGTGTTTCCTATGTTGCATTCAACAATGACGAGTGAGGAGTTATAAATTTTTAACAGACGCGATTATCGCGTCTCCTGTAGAGACGCGATTAATCGCGTCTCTTAGGAACTTGCTGTTGCTTGCCAAGTTTCGGGAGTGTATGTTTTTACCGCCAAGGCATGAATCGCTTCAGTTGACATAGCTTGACCCAACGCACCATAAACTAACTGGTGCTGTTGCACTAGTCCTTTACCTGCAAAGTGCGATGAAACTACTGTCACTTGATAGTGGTCGCCGCCACCAGTCAAGTCTTGCACCTGAACTTGTGCGTCTGGCAGTTCCGCCTTGATCATTGCCTCAACCTGCTGCGGACTAATCATCGCAATTCCTGAAAAAACTTACTTTTCTATTATTAACAGATATAGAGCAAAAGCCTGTGCCAACTTCAGATGTTTGGCAAGACTGGGGATAAATACGCCTCTGAGGTAGATTTTTGAGAAGGCTGGGTCAAAGCTACGGCAGATAATCACATCCTAGCACTGGGGCGTTCCAAGGTGCTGCTCAGGGAGAGAAGGATTTGAAATAGGTGGGATATAAAGAAAAACACCTAACGCCAATTTAATTTATTTTTTTGGGGATGAGGAAGATGAACTACCACCTTCTCTAGGATAAGGAGAATCGACAAAACCTAACTCAAACAACTGTTTATAGGCTTTCTTGCCTAAATCCCGTGTCGGGTTTTGACTCTTAATTATTTGAACCAACAATGGCACAGCTAATTCTGGCTGATTTTGTGCCCGATGTACCAATGCTAGTTGAAAGGTAGCTTCATCTCGCTTTTGGGCTGTTAATAAAGCTTTTTGGCGCTGAGAATCAGAAACTCTATTGTCAATTCCCGAAAAGCTAGAATTTAACTCTTGATAAAAATTAGATAGCTGATTATAAACCTGACGTGCTTCTTGTAGTTTCTTAGCAGCTAAAGGATAGTTTTGAGCAGAAACGGCTTGGTCTGCCTCTTTTACTAAGCGATCGCCACCTTCAATGCTCAAAAGGCTGTTACTTTGGGTTATAGGACGCAGGTTATTGGGATCGTTGGGGTCAATGGGTTGTGGTTGGCTGGTAGTGCCTGGTGACTGTGATACCTGAGCATTCACAGGTGATAGCAGACTGAGGACTGCTATGACTGATAAAAGGGTACGGTGCATCAAGGTAACAGCGGCAGCAGTGTTCATGGGATCAATTAGTGCGACAACTATATAAAAAGTTATGGAAACTTCGGGTATCTTAACTCTGTTTTGGTCTTGGACAAAGTAAAGACACATCCTAAGTATCTCTGATTTAGGACTGAAAATCGCTTTAATAGAGTTCCCATTACCCTTGTATAGTAACTAACTTAAATCCTCATGATGAACGATCGCTACGATAGACTGGGTTGATGCGTTAATTTTTCTGATTGTGCTTTCTCATCGGTTTACTAGCAATCGACTTGTAACTATCTATAGGATTACTATTTGATTTTTGAAAAGATCCGTAGGGTGCGTTACGCTGTCGCTAACGCACCAAATCCTTGATAATGGTGCGTTATGAACTTCGTTCTAACACACCCGACAATACGTAATTTTTTTCAAAAATCAAATAGGAGTCCTATACTGAAGCAAGTAAGAATGTTTCTTCTCAACCAATTCAGTAGTTTGCAGATAACTGTTAGCTATTTGATCAAAAAAATGCCAATTTGGCTGGTTGTTCTGTCAATAGAGGGTAATTTATATATGTATACATTCCCAACGGTTGCAAAATAGCACTAAATTTTTGGTGACTTATTCAGGATGGATATAGCAGTTAGCACTTAGTGTCAAACCTTAAAAACGTGCAGTTTCTTCATCATGCACGGTCAATGGTTAAAAGCCAGTCTTAGGACTCTTGCCGTTTGATGAGATCAAGAATTAGTAATTTCTGCAAATGCATGATTAGTAATTTTTCTTTCTTGATGGCTTAATTGTTGCAGTGCCTTTCCTAAATCATTTGTGATGCTTTTGGCATCTTGTTTTATACAGCCACTCATGTAATCCTCTACCCTGATTGGAGAGCCAATGTCAATACTCACATCTGTACCCCAACTTGGATAAGGTTGGCTGTAATTAATGCCTATAGGTATAATTTTCACTCCCAACCCAGAATGACTAGATTCAGCACTCAAAGCAAGACGAGCAATTCCCGGTTTCAACTGGTGAACTTGCCCATCACGAAAAATATTACCTTCTGGAAAGATAACCACAGTTTTTTTCTGCTGAAGTAGCTCAACTCCATGTCGCAGTGTACGAATTGACGGATGCTTAGAATTTACAGGAAATCCCCCTAAACGTTTGACAAACCAGCCTTGCAAACCTTGGCATTCGTCAATAGTCACCATAAACCGCAGGTCTTGTTCTCTCCGACAATTAGCAGTAGCGTAGGGTACGAGCAATGCATCCCAACGCGCCCGATGAGTAGGCGCGAGGATCGCAGGCCCAGTTGTAGGGATATTTTTTTGTCCGGTTATTCTAATTTGTCCAAAGAATAATGGTAATAGGCAGTGACGGCCTAATAAATGTGCCAGAGGACTTAACCAAGGAGAAACCCTTGAGGTAGTAACAGCCACCGGATGATTTGCTGGTGTATGCTGGCAGGGATCGGATGAAGAGTGAAATTCAATCATGACGGATGCAGCTGATTGACGGGTAAAAATTTAACGAAAAGCCTGATTAGTTACACCGTAGATTCTCTTGCGTGACTTGTCTTGTGCTATATGGACAGTTTTACCTCTGTCCGTTAGTTTACCTTACGCCGCCTAGTAGCAAACCAAGCCTGTAATTGTTGACGACAAGCTGACTCTAGAATGCCTCCAATGACCTGGAGACGGTGATTAGAAGCAGCACTATCGGGTATGTTAATAACTGTACGAATTGCGCCAGTTTTTGTATCGTCTACTCCATATACAAGTTGTCCTACACGCGCTTGCAAAATAGCACCTGCACACATTGGACACGGTTCAAGAGTTACGTAGAGGGTGCATTCATTGAGATGCCAATTTTGTAAAGTTGTTGCAGCTGTCTTGAGAGCGAGAATTTCCGCATGGGCGGTAGGGTCTTTGTCGCGCTCTTTTCTATTTTCTCCTTGTGCTAGCAATTTGCCTGTTGAATCAATAATAACAGCACCGACAGGAACTTCACCTGCATCACCGGCTGCTTTTGCTAATTCTAAGGCACAACTCATCCATTGTTGATGTATAAGATATTCTGTGTATTTAGTTTGCATATTCTTATCAATATAAAAATTTCAAAATTCAACACATTTTCTAGGGTGCGCGTCTTGTAAGCCTTTGAGCGGGTAAGACACACATTTTACAATAAAGAAAAAATATATAGCCCGCAGACTAGAAATCTGGGGCTAAATAATTCAAAATTCTTAAATTCAGCATCACCAAGCCAACCGTTAGGGTTAATTTGATTTCTAAATAGCAACTTGGGCTAAAAGGGGATCGAGTTGGCTTTGTGTGTCTAGCTGATAGAGGTCATCGCAGCCGCCAATGTGCTGGTTATTAATGAAAATTTGTGGTACACTACGTCGTCCGTTAGCGCGTTCTGCCATTTTAGCTCTAGCTGCTTCGTCGCCGTCGATTTTATATTCGGTAAAATTTACACCTTTCCACCACAGCAGTATTTTGGCACGAATGCAGTAAGGGCAAGTTTGCCAGGTGTAAAGTTCGACGTTGGCTTTAACTCGTTCTGGATGGCGATTTAAAAGGGGATTAAGAAAGTCCAGCATATTTATCTTAAGCAGGTTTAAACTATATCTCTACCCTAGATCATTGCTTACCGCATCGGTGCTGGAACCCACTTTTGGAAACTTTCTAAATGATTCCAGTAAGACAAATATCCAGTCAATGCCCAAATTAGAGCGGCTACTATTAGCACTGCTACGCCAATTAGCCGCCAAGTTCGGTTAGGTTTCCAGTAAAGGGTTGGTGCTGCAAAAATACCACCCAAGCCAGTTAAAATAAAGCCGATTCCCGATAAAAGCGGTTGCTTAGTCAAATTCAAGTTGATGATGCGGATACCCACTACGATCGCAACTACCCCAGCAAAGAAGCCGTAAATTGCTATTGTGAATAAATCCCAACCTTGAGCAAGGGAAACCGCTGCTGCAACAAACAAGATTCCAAATAAGACACTTGTCTCACCGAAGGCAATGTTAAAGCTACCAATAATTGGCCAAGTGAAACTCATGTGTAAACCAGTTGTCAGGGCGATCGCCCCCGTAATCCCAAAACCGGGAATCCACTGTTTTTGATTAGAACTATCTATACCACGATACACATAGTCAGCCAGAAGAAATAGCCCAGCTACCATATTGATCAACATGAGTGTGATGTAGTCGATAAACACGATTAACCTCTGAATTTAATAAGCTATTTACTCTATGCGTCGTTTTTGAGTTTTTAGTGAATTTATTTTTTCATTATGATTTTATACCTAAAGATAAACATAGAAGTTATGAGTAAAAAAGTAATATGTGTTAACTGGCACTTTTATAACGAGTTAGCAGTAAAACTTAACTTTCTTCCACGTGTATCCGCCCTTTGGTAGACTTGAAAACTGAAATAGGCAGATGAAACGACGGAAATTCAAGCAGCTGAGAGGGTAGACTCTGTGGAAAATTCACTTGGGTTAGAGATTATTGAAGTAGTAGAGCAAGCCGCGATCGCATCCGCAAAGTGGATGGGTAAAGGCGAAAAAAATATCGCTGACCAAGTAGCTGTGGAAGCTATGCGGGAGCGGATGAATAAAATCTATATGCGCGGTCGCATTGTGATTGGGGAAGGCGAACGCGACGACGCGCCGATGTTATACATCGGGGAAGAAGTTGGTATCTGTACCCAACCAAATGCCAGTAGCTTGTGTAACCCTGATGAATTAATCGAAATTGATATTGCGGTTGACCCCTGTGAAGGTACAAACTTGGTAGCTTATGGGCAACCGGGTTCGATGGCTGTCTTGGCAATTTCTGAAAAGGGTGGATTATTTGCGGCTCCCGACTTTTACATGAAGAAGTTAGCAGCACCTCCCGCAGCTAAGGGCAAGGTAGACATTAACAAGTCAGCAACAGAAAACCTCAAGATTCTGGCTGAGTGTCTAGAACGCTCTATCGAAGAACTTGTGATTGTTGTCATGAAGCGCGAACGCCACAACGATTTAATTAAAGAAATCCGTGAGGCTGGAGCGAGAGTCGCCCTAATTTCAGACGGTGATGTGGGTGCAGCTATCAGCTGTGGTTTTGCTGGAACTAATATCCATGCGCTGATGGGTATTGGTGCGGCTCCTGAAGGTGTAATCTCAGCAGCCGCTATGCGTGCTTTGGGTGGACACTTCCAAGGTCAACTGATTTACGATCCAGCAGTAGTAAAAACAGGTTTAATTGGAGAAAGCAGAGAAGCCAATATTGAGCGTTTAACGTCTATGAATATCAATGACCCCGATAAGGTCTATGATGCTCATGAACTGGCATCTGGTAAAACTGTTCTGTTCGCTGCTTGCGGCATTACCAGTGGTAATCTGATGGAAGGTGTACGTTTCTTCAACGGTGGAGCAAGAACTCAAAGCTTGGTAATTTCCAACCAATCGAAAACTGCTCGATTTGTTGATACGATTCACATGCTTGGTGAACCCAAGACTCTCCAACTGAACTAATTTTTAGGGAATGGGGAATGATTTAAGTAGGGGTAAAGTATTTGGAAAGAAATCTTTCGATGAAAATGGAAAATAGTCACCCAAATGCTTCATCCTTATAGTAGTTAGTAGTTAGTAGTTAGTGATTATTTGTTGTTTGTTGCAGGGAAAAACTACCAACCAATAAACAAAAATTCCCCATTCCCTATTCTGACTCAATGGCCGATTTTCAACTACCAACTAGTAACTACGATTTAGCAAATGAATATAGCAGTGGTGGGGTTAAGCCATAAAACAGCCCCAGTAGAAGTCCGGGAAAAACTGAGCATTCCAGAACCACAGATTGAAAGTGCGATCGCTCAACTGGCCAGCTATCCCCATATTGATGAAGTTGCAATTCTTAGCACTTGTAACCGCCTGGAAATCTATATTGTTACCAGTGAAGCAGACCAAGGTATCCGAGAAATAACTCAGTTTCTTGCGGAATATAGTAAATTGCCCGTTATTTCTCTGCGACAACATTTATTTATGTTGCTACATGATGATGCCGTAATGCACGTCATGCGGGTAGCAGGTGGTTTAGATAGTCTGGTACTCGGAGAAGGTCAAATTCTGGCTCAGGTGAAAACAACTCACAAACTGGGACAGCAATATAACGGTATAAAAACCATTTTGAATCGATTATTTAAACAAGCGCTAACAGCAGGTAAGCGGGTTAGGACTGAAACTAGTATTGGTACTGGTGCTGTCTCTATTAGTTCGGCTGCTGTGGAGTTAGCACAGATAAAAGTGGCAAATTTAGCTGCTTGTCGAGTGGTAATTCTGGGTGCTGGTAAAATGTCACGGCTGCTGGTGCAACACTTACTTTCTAAAGGTGCGGTGCAAATTAGTATTGTAAATCGCTCTCGCGATCGCGCCCAAGAATTAGTCAAGCAGTTCCCCCAACAACAAATCCAAATTCATCCGCTATCGGAAATGATGACTGTAATTGCCGATAGCGATTTGGTGTTTACAAGTACTTCGGCAACAGAGCCAATACTCGATCGGGCAAAGCTGGAAATGGTTTTAGAAGTTCAGCGCTCTCTAATGTTATTTGATATTTCTGTGCCTCGTAATGTTCATGCGGATGTAAATGAACTAGAAAATGTGCAGGCGTTTAATGTGGATGATTTGAAGGCTGTAGTGGCGCAAAACTACGAAAGCCGTCGGAAGATTGCACAAGAAGCAGAGAAACTTTTAGAGGAAGAAGTAGAAGCTTTTGATATTTGGTGGCGCAGTTTAGAAACTGTTACCACCATTAGCTGTCTGCGAAATAAAGTCGAAACCATCCGCGAACAAGAGTTAGAAAAAGCTTTGTCGAGATTAGGTTCGGAATTCGCTGAAAAACATCAAGAGGTGATTGAAGCATTAACACGGGGAATTGTCAATAAAATTTTACACGACCCGATGGTACAGTTGCGATCGCAGCAAGATGTTGAAGCTAGACGGCGCTGTATGCAAACTTTGCAAATGCTGTTCAACCTAGATGCAGGTGAGCAGTTTAGTTAAATTGGACAAAAAAATCCCCGATTTTTCTAAAGAAGTCGGGGATTTTAGCTTTTAGATTAGATATACTTCTAATTAGATAGGTATCTAATTAGAAGTTAGTTATGCAACCAGAGCAATTTAACATCTTACTGCGCTTTTTCAAGGCATTAGCGGATGATAGCCGATTGAAAATTGTAGGTATCCTGGCGAATCAGGAGTGCAGCGTCGAAGAATTAGCGGTGCTACTGCAACTTAAGGAACCGACAGTATCCCATCATTTAGCGAAACTTAAGGAGCTAAATTTGGTGACAATGCGCCCCGAAGGTAATAGCCGTCTATATCAATTGGATAGCGAGGCTTTGCAAAGCATTAGCAAGGAGATTTTCACACCTGAGAAAATGGCATCTTTGATTGAGGATGTGGATACTGAGGCTTGGGAAAGCAAAGTGTTGAAAAACTATTTTGAAGGCGATTGTCTCAAAGAAATCCCTGCTAGTCGCAAAAAGCGTCTAGTTATTCTCAAGTGGTTAGCAAATCAGTTTGAAGTGGGAGTCAACTACCCTGAACGACTGGTAAATGACATTCTAAAACGCTACCATCCTGACTGCGCCACCCTGCGACGGGAGTTTATTGCTTCGCAGTTAATGCAGCGAGAAAATGGGGTTTATTGGCGCATAACATAAAAGTTGTTTTGGGTTAATTACCCATTCTTGCAGTCGGTTCAGCATTGGAATCAAAAGCTTTTTCCACTACAATATTCGATTTTAACATGAGCTAAATTTCAAAAAATTTGATGCCCATGTGCGACTTTTTGACTTTGGGCAAGTAACAGTATTCATCTACTCTTATTTGTCCAAAGTCCAATCACTAAATACATTGCATAAAGAGAAAGCCAATCGCACTCTATTTTCCTAAATACGCCTCTAGAACTTTAGGATTGCTTTGAATTTCTGCGGGTGTACCGTCAGCCAAATTCTGCCCCTCCGCAAGTACCCAAACGCGATCGCACAAGGACATAATCACATCCATATTGTGTTCGATAATCAAAAAGGTCATCCCGTCTTGACGGTTCCAAGTGATAATGCGATCGCAAATATCATCAATCAGTTTCGGATTCACCCCAGCAGCCGGTTCATCCAACAAAATTAACTTGGGATTAGTCATCAACGCCCGTCCCATTTCCAGCAGCTTCCGTTGTCCACCAGATAAGCAACCAGCATAATCGTGCGCTTTTTTTGCCAATCCTACTGATTCTAAGAGGAACATTGCCCGCTCTTCGAGTTGCTTTTCTTCCTTAGCGACAACGTGGGGCTGTAATTGCACTTGCCAAAAATTTTCACCCGTTTGTTTTTGCGCCGCCAGCAGCATATTTTCTAACACCGACAACCGCGAGAGAGTTCGTGCAACCTGAAAAGTGCGGATTACTCCCTGCTGGGCGATTTGATATGGTTGCAAGTTGTGAATCGGTTCGCCGTCAAAAATCACTCGCCCTTTATCTGGGCGAATAAAGTTCGAGAGTAAATTAAAGAAAGTAGTTTTACCAGCACCATTGGGGCCAATCAAGCCCGTAATGCTGCCTTTAGCAACTTCGATTTTCGCCTCATTAACAGCTTTGATACCACCAAAGCTTTTAGAAAGTCCAGTGGCTACCAAAAGGGGAAGTGGCAATGACTGGTTATTTACCAAGGGTAAGTTCCTCCTTTTTCCCTAGAATACCTTGAGGTCGCCAAATCATCAGTACCATTAAAATTAGTCCGATTACCACGATCCGAAATGCACCCAAACGGGCTTCATCAAGGGGAACGATTCGGGGTAAGACTTCTCGCGTCAGCGCATCGTAAGCAAAGAAAATTACCGCACCTAAGATTGTGCCAACATTATTGCCAGAACCGCCTAGAATCACCATGATCCAAGTGTCAAAGGTAATCTGGGGTTGAAAGTTATCGGGGTAAATGGCGGACAGTTGCCAAGCAAAGAAAGCACCAGCGATACCTGCGATCGCACCCCCTAACATTAATGATTGTAATTTATACCAAAAGACATTTTTTCCTAGCGCCTTGGGAATTTCTTCATCTTCGCGGATGGCTTTGAGAATTCTACCCCAAGGCGATCGCACCAAAATTTCTAAGCGCCAGTATACAAATGCTAAAACCAACAACAATACCAGCATCAAACCCGCTTTTGGGTTGTAATTATACAGTCCAATTACCCCAGAGATATAAATCGCTGCTGCCAAAACTGCTAAGACAATTCCCACACCCAAGCGCGACGCAAATTCTTGCTTGCTAGTTGTCCTTTTACCTAAATCAGTAGTCCGAGATATTTGGGTGGTACGAATCCATTGCCACAAGGTAAAAAAAGTTACGGCAGCTAGTAGCGTTAACAATCCAATCATCACTAATCTGACAAACAAATTCGGCTCTGTGGATAGGGGTATGGGATAACTTTGCACGCCAAACGCTCCAGAAATCCAGGTATCACCCACAGGTAAATCCTGATTATTTACTACCAAACGAATTAATTCGCCTGTACCGATGGTGACAATTCCTAGATAATCTTCCCGTAAGCGTAGAGTTGCAAAACCAATTATCAAACCCAACAAGGCGGCGACAATTGCCCCAGCCAGTGCCGATATCAATAGGGGCACACCCTTTAAGCTTAACAATACCGTTGTATATGCTCCCAGGGTCATGAAAGCAATATGACCAAAGTTAATTAACCCCGTAAAGCCCCATTGTAAATTGAGTCCCAAACCGAATAGAGCGAAAAGTGCAGTAGAAATTGCTAAGAAAATTAGATAGTCAACCATTTTAAATAGTTATTTGGGAATTGAGAATTGGGAATTGAGAATTGAGAATTGGGAATTGGGAATTGGGAATTGGGAATTGGGAATTGGGAATTGGGAATTGGGAATTGGGAATTGGGAATTGGGAATTGGGAATTGGGAATTGGGTAATAA
>NZ_NOLK01000181.1:0-14612 GCF_002245985.1 Nostoc sp. 'Peltigera membranacea cyanobiont' 232 | reverse complement strand
GCTTGCTCGTCTCAAAAAAAGTATTTCACAGACGAGTAAGCTTTTTCTACCTTCAAAAACTTTTTGGGCAACCCTCCACCGTTATCGCTTCCATTTCACAGCCTCTACAAAAAATAGCGATCGCAGCCAAGCGCCCACTGCTATTAACGCATTAATACTTGTAATGCTTATGCAGCAAGGTTTGTAGCTTTTCTTAGTGCCATTCCTACAAGTACAACGAAGCTAATGGGGAAAATAACAGTGACGGAACAAACGACAACAATAGTTGGAATTGTGGCGTAGAAGGAGTTACGGACGATGCAGAAATCGAAATACTGCGCTTGCGACAAATCAAAAACTTCTTCGCCATCCTTTTATGTTCTCAAGGAACGCCGATGTTGCTCATGGGAGATGAAATTAGGCGATCGCAAAAGGGGAATAACAATGGTTACTGCCAAGACAATGAACTGAGTTGGTTTGACTGGAGCAGTATCGAAAAACACCAAGATTTATTGCGATTTGTCCGAGGACTGATTCACTTTATCCAATCCTTAAGAATCTTTCGGCAAGAAAAACTTCTCAGTGTTACCGATGGCTCTCATCGGCCAAACATCGTCTGGTATGGGACGAAACTAGAGCAGCCTGATTGGGGGAATGATTCTCGTAGTCTGGCATTCACGCTGCGTCACCCAAAATCTAATGAGCATCTATATATTATCCTCAATGCTTATTGGCAGCCGTTGACATTTGAACTACCACTTTTGGGTAGTGGAGAAGGCTGGCACCGAATTGTAGATACTGCTTTGCCATCTCCTCAAGATTTCTCCGATTTGAAAACTGCAACCTTAATTGCATCTCAAGAATATCTTGCTGGGGGGCGGTCAGTTGTCGTGCTGATGGCACGTTAGCGTACCACCCCCGTTTTCTAAACGGGCATTTCCTCATAGCAGTAACTACAGCGCCAGTAAAGTTTTCCCAAACGCACATGACGGAGTAAAATGTCTGAACAGTTAGGGCAAAAATGCTTACTCATCATCGATTGACTGATTGTGGTAGATATACTCAATTTGCGAGGACTTGTTAATAAAGCTTTATTAAGCATATATTTCACTAAACTTTGTCAATTTGTTGATAAAGGTTAGTATGACACTCTAAGATTAGAAATCATGTTTAAGCAAGCGTTTGATTAGTGTATAAGTTGTACAAATTTTAATAAAATATTTAACTTCTAACCTTTAGCTAATAACTTTTCGGCGTTCATCTCTCGGATGGTATAGTCCCATTAAAAAATATTTACAACATATAAATTGGCTGTAGTATGAGCGTACATCCGTATGCCTCTACTCATATATCATTATTCTTGAATAAATACTGTCTCTTGTTCTTTTTGGGATAATTTATTCTTTGGAAGTCTCTTAAACAGCCGAACTTTCATCCACTGGAAGGAAACAAGGTTGAAACTGCTGCAACCATCAATGATAAATTCAGAATTATGTATCATAATCCTAATTGCTTATAGTATTTTTGTTGAGCAAAAATAGCTAGAGTTAATGCTAAATTTCCATAAAAAATCACGTCCCTTGTAGGCGTGATTTTTGGACAGGGGATAGAGTTTCCCAGCAACTATACTTTTACCTGATAATGCCCAGGTTTAGTAGTTCTTGAGGAGATGCCAACAAATCAATCGCCACAAAGAAAATTTTGTCTTGGGGATTAAGCAAGAATCGCCATGCTAAATTGATGCCAATACTTTCACCAGACCAGGGAGTTTGCACTTTACCCGTTACTTTAATTTGGGTGAACTCTGCCTCTGCTGGCTCAGACACCCCCTGCTCAGGAATTAGCTTGAGTCCATAGCATTCTTCACGCATATATGCGAGGATCGACTCGTGACCAACAATTGGTTCTTGAAAAGGGGGTTGCAAAGCACCGTCTTCAGTAAATAAAGCCACAGCCGACTGGAAGTCAAAAGCGTTCATATTCTCCATGTAGCTTAGGACTGTCAAGTTGTCGATGCCCTTAATTTTGAGCTTAACTCGTGGTGCAATATCTTTAGGCGCAACCACAGGTTCTTTGGCTGTTTGAGTACTAGATGTTGGCGGATAACCCATGTTGACGACAATATCCTGTAATATGCTCAGTTGCTGACCCCCTTCCATTTGACGGATAGCTTGGAGAACATCTGATGCCTTTGTAGAAAGTTGATAACCTTTGGGAATGGGAGCAACGATTCCTTGTTTCATCCACTCGCTTAACTGATACCAGAAACCTAACTTGACATTAGTGCCGAAAGACGAATAAGTACGGCAGATGTCCGTATCAGTATGGTTAACCAGATCGCACATAACTTGCGTTTGCTCTCTAGATGGCATCAGCTTGATTTGAGTCAAGGTTTTTTCTGCAAAAACTATGTTGACTACCTGCATAGCAGCAGGAGTAATTGTGACTCCCATCTCGGTATAGGCAAACCAAAGTAAAGCCAACTGATCTTCAGCCTGAAGTTGATTGAATGATTCAACAGTAGTTGGAACTGAATTAGCAACTTGAGTATCAGGAAAAATGGAGCGTGCAGCCTGTATAGTAAATGACATTTGGCAAAATCTCCAGAACGAAATTACATTTTGGCGTTGCTGAATCGAGGTATGAATTTGGATCTAGAGACGTTGCAATGCAACGCCTCTACAAGGATTTTGACTACAAAGCACAATCGTTTTCATACCGCAATCAGCAACGCCGATTTTTTAATCTACCTATCCACAGGGATATTAGGCAAAATAATTGGCAGACTCTAAGCGATCGTTGTGCGTTCTTCCATCAGGCATTTTTGCCCCTTTCAGATTAGCGCCACTGAAATTGGCTCCTTTGAGTCCAGCCCAGTTTAAATTAGCATCACTTAAATCACAGTTTCTCAAATCTGCGTTGTTCAAATGTGCCCCACTCAAATCTACCCCACTCAAATTTGCTTTAGCTAAACTTATTCCTCTCCAGTCTGCCTGTCTAAAATTTCTTTCTCCGACTGCATATCGTCTTAAAACTTCATTGGCATCCATATTGGTTGCCTCGCAACGTGTAGCGTTGTCGCTGTGAATACATTTATTCTAACTTAGAATGTGCGACTGTAACATCACAAATTGACTCTTGGCGATCGCATCTTATTACGTCTCATTGTTTCGCCTTCGGATATAAAAGATATGTCACCCACTCACTCAGTGGGTTTTCACGTTCTGCTAAAGAATCATCATTTTGACAACTAAATGTCACAAAGTAGTATGGTCAAGACGCAAACGATGATGACGCTGAAATTGCCAGCAAGAAATCTATTAAAGCACTCCAAGCCGAAATTGCCGCATTGCGGAAAGAGATCCAAGCCCGTCCATAGCCGAATCGCACGTTGAATTTGGTAACAATTTATATCGTAATCAATCAATTCAATCAATAAATCAAGCCATAGCCCCTCAGAGTAGTTAACAAGGAGAGTTATGTGAAACCTTGTCCAACATGGCATAAAATTTACCCGCGCATGACTTTTCAAACAGCCTCTGAGGAGATTTAATATGAACAGCCTCTTCTTTTTACCTGTTACTTTATTGTTAGGAATTTTGCTGGGAAATCTCTACTTTCGTGGCTTGTGGACAACGGTGCAGAAATTATCTACAACCCAAAACCCAATTCTATTAACGTTAGGCAGCTTTTTTGGGCGGTTAGCGATCGCACTCGCCGGATTTGCTTTTGTACTAGCGATCGCCCAAGAGAACGCACTTTGGCATTTGATCGTTTGCTTAGGCGCGTTTATTTGGGTAAGGAATCGCATCATTGAGACTCATGTTCTACATTTCAAAACGTCATATTTTAATACTTCAACAAATCTGACAAAAACTGGCCATATTATTAAACATTAACGGTGATATCTTATCGGATCAATCAATTTTGGATTGAAGAAAAGCCTCTAACAGGATTAATCTAAAATCCAAAATTGGCAAGGTCAAGGAGACTCAATGCAGATTAGTCCAGATGAAATCGTGTTTTTGAATTGGGGATTTGTGACGATCAATGCCACCTTGGTATTTACATGGATGATCGTGCTACTGTTGGGCATTGGTGCTTGGTTGGTAACGCGCAAACTATCCACTGACACGCAGCTATCCCACTGGCAAAACCTGCTGGAAGTCTTAGTTGTGAATTTACGCGATCAAATTGAGCAAACCAGTGGACAAAATCCCGATCGCTATTTGCCCTTTATCGGCACCCTGTTTATTTTTATTGCCACTTCCAATTTATTAGCGATCGTTCCTGGTTATCACCCGCCCACTGCCTCACTGTCTACCACTGCGGCCCTGGCGATATGTGTATTTTTTTCCGTTCCCGTTTTTGGTATCAGTCAGTCAGGAATCTGGAAATATCTCCACCACTACATAGAGCCAATTCCCATCCTATTTCCCTTTTATATAATTAGTGAACTCTCACGGACTTTAGCTTTAGCAGTGCGTTTGTTTGGGAATGTGATGAGTGACGGTATGATTGGGGCGATTTTAATATCGATCGCACCATTCTTCTTTCCAGCCATTATGCAGGCTTTAGGATTGTTGACAGGCTTAATTCAGGCATATATTTTCGCGGTTTTAGCAGTTGTTTATATTGGTTCTGCGAGTAATGAAGACTATGGCTCAAAATGAATCGCTATCACTTGTACTGGGAATTGTTGGCACTGTGTCAATCTTAACGGCAGGATTGACTATGGCCATCGGCTCCATCGGCCCAGCCCTTGGCGAAGGTAAATCTGTTGCTCAAGCACTCAGTTCCATCGCCCAACAACCCGACGCAGCAAATACAATTACCCGCACATTATTTGTGGGATTAGCATTTATCGAATCCGTGGCAATTTATTGCTTTGTAATCGCGCTCATTCTCCTATTTGCTAATCCATTCTGGAACTATGTGATTGGTGCGATCGCCAAAGCAGGAGCCTGATCGAGTGGAGATTAACTGGTTTACCTTCGGGGCGCAAATCCTCAACTTTTTTGTCTTGATATTTGTGCTGCAACGCTTTTTATATAAACCGATTACCAAGGCAATGGCACGCCGCGAGAAGACAATCTCCGATCGCTTGTCGTCGGCATCTGAACAAAAACAAGAAGCAGAACAGGAGGTTAAGCATTATCAGGAAATGCAACAGCAATTCACAGACCAAAAGACAGAATTGCTGACTCAAGCAAAATCAGAAGTGGAAGAAACCCGCCAACGCTTGTTGAAGGAAATGCAAGAATCAGTGGCGAAGGAGCGATCGCAATGGCAAAGTAATTTGCAATGTCAGAAAGACTCTTTTTTGCACGAAGTAGGCGATCGCACAATGCAGCAATTACAAGCAACGGTGCGGCGGGTGTTGACAGACTTGGCAGAGTCGGAACTAGAAACCCAGATTGCTAGGGTGTTTTTGCAGAAATTGCGCGATCTCACCGAAACAGAACGTGCCGAACTGGTGACAACTTTAACCGATTCGACAAAAGATAGCATTCCGTTGACGGTGGTTAGTACATTCACCCTACCACCAGATATTTGTACAGCGATCGCTACGGTTTTGCAAGATTACTTTCAGGCGGTGGGTTCAGGGAAAATCGAATCGATCTATGAAATTGAATCTAGTCTGATTTGTGGGATCGAACTACGCGGCACAGGCTACAAACTAGCGTGGAGTATGGATACTTACTTAGATAGCATCACCGAAAATTTGGTTACGGTTTTTGCAGAAGAAGCGTAAAGGGGACTGGGGATTAGGGATTAGGGATTGGGGATTAGGGATTAGGGATTACATCCTAATAACCAGATAACCAGATAACCAGTCACCAGTCCCCAGTCCCCAGTCACCAGTCCCCAGTCCCTACTCAGAGGAAGCATGATGCAACAGACCGAAGAAACTTTACAGACAGTTTTACAAGATACTTTTGCCCTGTATACTCAAGTTCTCGATCGGCATGAAGCAAAATTGCGATCGCAAGAGATCGGCATTGTGCAATCGATTGGTCAAGGAATTGCCAAAATCGCCGGTTTACCGAATGTGCAGTCAGAGGAAATTGTCTGTTTTACTGGCGGTAGTCTGGGGTTAGTGTTTAACCTCGATCCCGAAGAAGTTGGCGTAGTTTTGCTTGATTCTAGTGAGCAACTCCAATCAGGTACGGAAGTACGGCGCACTGGCAAAGTACTTGATGTCCCTGTGGGTGACGCGCTGTTAGGAAGAGCGATCGATCCTCTTGGTCGCCCCCTTGATGGTAAAGGCGTGGTGCGAACTTCACAACGCCGTCCCGCCGAACGCGATGCCCCTAGTATTATGGATCGTGCGCCCGTGAATGTGCCTTTGCAAACTGGAATTAAAGCGATCGATGCCCTGATTCCCATTGGACGGGGACAGAGAGAATTGATTTTAGGCGATCGCCAAACGGGTAAAAGCGGTCTTGCCCTCGATACGATCATCAATCAAAAAGGCAAAAATATTCTCTGTATCTATTGCGCGATCGGACAGCGTAGTGCGGCTGTTGCCAAGGTAATTGCCGACCTCAATGAGCATGAGGCGTTTGCCTACACTACCGTCGTCATGGCAGCAGCAGAAAAGCCACCGGGGTTACAATATATCGCTCCTTATGCCGCTACTGCGATGGCGGAATATTTTGCCGATCAAGGGCGCGATGTACTAATCGTTTACGATGACCTCACCAATCATGCCCGCACCTATCGAGAAATTTCTCTGTTAATGCGCCGCCCACCTGGACGCGAAGCCTATCCAGGGGATATTTTTTATATTCACTCGCGCTTACTCGAACGTTCTATACATTTAAACACAAAACGAGGTGGTGGTTCCTTAACTGCGTTGCCAATTATTGAAACAGAAGCACAAAATATTGCTGCGTATATCCCGACTAATCTAATTTCGATTACCGATGGACAGATTTATCTTTCACCAATCCTCTTTCAAAAGGGAGTATTACCTGCGATCGATATCGGTAAATCGGTTTCGCGGGTGGGTGGTAAAACTCAACTTCCTGCTTATCGCACTGTTTCAGGAGATTTACGTCTTTCCTATTCTCAATTTGAAGAACTAGAGGCTTTCTCTCGCTTTGGTACGCGTTTAGAAGAATCGACTCGCCTCACTTTAGAACGCGGGCGACGGGTACGTGAGATTCTCAAACAAAAGCAATATGCGCCAATGCCGGCTGCTGTGCAAATAGCTGTAATGCTTTCGGTGACGGCAGGCTTGCTCGATTCTATCCCCATCACTAAAATTGCGATTGCAGAGCTTGCGATCGCCCAAGCCATATCCACGGAGTTAGCCGATCTTTGCCTGCAAATCGAAAGTGGAGCCGTATTGAAGGATGCCGATCGCGATGCCTTACTAAAGGTTGCCACAACTGCGATCGCTACAGTTGTAAAGGATACAACAGATCCCAAAGATGCGAAGGAGTAGCCATGTCATCCATTGAGCTTCTACAACGCCAAATCCACACTGCCCAAGACCTGCAAGCCGTGGTGAAAATGATGAAAGTACTAGCAGCCTTAAACATCCACCAATACCAACAGGCGGTTGCCTCCCTCGCTGAGTATAACCGGACAATCGAAATGGGTTTGCACGTAGTATTGAAGGCAGCACATACACATGATGCTTCCCTCCAACATGATAACGGCGATGGCTTTAATACTTACTCACCATCCCTTTCGAGTGACCTTGGTCGTTGCGGTGTAATTATCTTTGGCTCTGAGCAAGGGATGTGTGGTCAATTTAACGAACAGATTAGCCACTATGCGATCGCTGAATTAGAGAAGTTGAAGCTCTCACCCGAACATCTGGCGATTTTTGCCGTCGGATCGAGATTGATTTCCCATTTAGAAACCGCAGGCTATGGAATTGAGCAAACTTTCGCCATGCCAGGTTCGCTAGCTGGGATCACATCAATGGTTCAAGAAATCTTGCCGCACATTGCCAGATGGCGCGATAGCGAAGCGCTGCTGCGAAGCGCAGAACGCGAACAAATTGGCCAAATTACATTATTTTACAACCACTTACATTCCAATACATTATGGGAGCCATATAAGCTGCAACTATTACCACTTGATGGACAATGGCTACAACATATCGAAAGCCAAGAATGGCGATCGCGGACTCTACCAACTTTTACAATGCCGAGCGATGTTTTGGTTGCGTCTTTATTACGACAATATTTTTTTATTTTGCTGTATCGGGCTTTTGGTGAGTCCCTCGCAGGTGAAAATGCTAGCCGTCTCGCTTCTATGCAAGTTGCCGAGAAAAACATTGAAGAGCGGCTGACAGAATTTACTAGTCAATTTCAGCAAAAACGCCAAACTGCAATTACAGATGAATTACTAGAAATTATTTCCGCCTTTGAATTAAGCCATTAATTATATGGAATCAGATATTAAATCATCTTCCCAATCAAATCATTCCCAAGAGCAAAATCTTGGTTCTATCCTCTCCGTGCGGAGCAGCATCATCGATATCCATTTTCCCAAACGCTTGCCATATATAAATAGCCAGTTACAAACAGGGAAAGGAGGTAATCTTTCCATCGCGGTGGTTTCACATCTGGGCGCTCAGGTGGTGCGGGGTGTAGCACTTGCCCCAACCGCAGGTTTGACACGCGGTGAGATTGTGATTGATACTCAGCAACCGTTACAAGTTCCCGTGGGCGATCGCCTTTTAGGGAGAATGTTAAACCTATTTGGCGAAGCAATCGATGAGAAAGAGGCGATCGCAGGTGGCGAATGGCGATCAATTCATGCCACGCCAATTGCGATGTCAGAACGAGTTACCAAAGCTGAAATTCTCAAAACTGGGATCAAAGCCATCGATCTGCTCACACCTTTGGAACGAGGCGGTAAAACAGGTTTGCTTGGCGGTGCAGGTGTTGGCAAAACGGTGCTAATTACAGAAATGATCCACAATATGGTTAAGCAGCACCAAGGTGTAAGTTTATTTTGTGGGATTGGTGAACGCTGTCGAGAAGGTCTTGATCTATATCAAGAAATGGCAGCAACGGGGGTTCTCCCAAATGCAGTTTTAGTCTTCGGACAGATGAATGAACCACCGGGAGTCAGATTTTGGGTAGGACACGCGGCGCTAACAATGGCAGAATATTTTCGCGATCGCTCCCAAAAAGATGTATTGCTTTTAATCGATAATATCTTTCGTTTTATCCAAGCAGGTTCAGAAGTATCGGGACTGATGGGGATAATACCTTCGCGGGTGGGCTATGAACCAACCCTCGCCACTGAACTCGCTCAACTAGAGGAGCGGATTTGCAATACATCGGCAGGGGCAATTACTTCCATTCAAGCGGTTTATGTACCTGCGGATGACTTCACCGATCCCTCTGCTGTCGCTGTGTTTTCCCATCTGTCAGCCGCAATTGTGTTGTCACGTAAACGGGCGAGTGAAGGGCTTTATCCCGCCGTGGATTTGATGGAATCGAATTCCAAAATGCTGATGCCTCATATCGTTGGCGATCGCCATTATCAGATCGCTCAAGCAGTCCGCAAAACCATCAGTACCTATGAGGAACTAAAAGATATCATTGCCATGTTGGGCTTAGAAGAATTATCGCCAGGCGATCGCCAAGTGGTATCCCAGGCACGACGTTTAGAACGTTTTCTCACTCAACCCTTCTTTTCCACCGCCCAGTTTACAGGTTTGACAGGGAAATTAGTCGAATTAGATGATGCTCTAGAAGGATGTGAACGCATTCTCAATGATGAGTTTGCTGATACACCAGAGCGATCGCTCTACATGATCGGCTCAATTGATGAAGTCGTAAAAGCTCCAAAAGAGGGCAAAAAATCATGACGGAGCCATCCTCAGAAATGCGACTCAAAGTTGTCTTACCAACTAAAATCCTGATGGAAACAGCCGCAATCAAAGTGATTGCAGAAGCGGAGAATGGGATGTTTTGTTTGCTACCCCGCCATATAGATTTTGTGACGACGCTGATACCAAGTTTGTTATCCTTCGTCTCACCCCAAGGACAGGAACAATTCCTCGCCATCGATCAAGGAATTTTGATCAAGCATGGGGATGAGGTAACAGTTGCTACCCAAAATGCAGTTCCAGGTGGCGATTTGGAAATATTGAGAAAAACCGTTGAGGAGGAGTTTCACTTAATCGATGAACGCGAAAAAACAGCACGTTCCGTTTTAGAAAACCTAGAGATCAACACAATTCGGCACTTTATCGAGTTAGGTGAATATCCATGAAAATCCCACCCTCTCGTCAGTCTCGCTCCCAAACGCATCTTAACGCCAAAGCGATCGCTAATCAAGCACGCCGCAAACTTTATGCTCGCCAAGCGAAACCTCATGGTGGCGTTTTGTTTGGCTTAGGTTTTGTTGGCTTGGTCGGCTGGTCAGTCGTCGTACCAACTTTATTAGGAATGGCACTAGGCATCTGGATCGATTTCCAATTTCCCAGTCAGTTCTCATGGACATTGGCACTGATGCTGGCAGGTTTAAGCATTGGTTGTTTGATTGCTTGGGAATGGGTATCGCAGGAGCAACAACGCATGGCAAGAGATCAACCACCCGATGATTCTCCCAACCAGGAAGAAAGAGACTGAACCAAATTGGCACGCTTGATCGGGCAAGAAACAAAAAGAAATAAAAGCTCCAACAGCTTGCAGCACAAGCTTTGAAAACATAAATAATTGATGGATAAATTCCCTGTAGAGACGGCGATTTATCGTGTCTCTCTAACCGTCAAAATGAATTTGGTAACGATTTATATCGTAATAAATCAATTCACTCAAGAAATCAAGCCATAGCCCCTCAGAGTAGTTAACGAGGAGAGTTATCTGAAATCTTGTCCAACAACATTGCCTGATTGACTAACTTCCAGAAAAAGAGCGCAATTAATCGATGAGTATCAGCAATGAACTTGTCAGTGTGTCAACCAGACAGGAAATTCCAGTTCAACCGCTTTAATTGTAGCTACTCTCAACTTATCAAAAGGAACATCTAATGAAACGCATAATCGCTATCCTGATGCTTGCTCTTCCCCTTGGAGTCTTGGCAAAATCTGCCTCAGCCGCAGAGTTCAATGTTAATCATGGGCAGAATTCAACTCGTTCTGGTGTCGTCGAGGCAGGCCGGGTTGCACCAGATCGATTGGCTCAAAACCAGCGCGAAGAAACTCGGCGCAATACTACACGCCGTGTTCGTTATCGCCGGGTCTGGGTGGCAGGACATTACCAACCGACCTCTCGCGGTCATCGGCGATGGGTGCCAGGACACTGGGTAAACCGTCGCGTTTAGCATCATGCGCCTGAAAGGTTGGATTGGGCGATCGCTTAACAAACCGCTCTAACCAACTTTCAGGAGGACAACAACAGCGAATTGCCAAGCTCGTATTGTAATCAATCAATTCATCCATTAACTCAAACGGTAGTCGCCCAGAGTAGTAAATGAGCAGAGTTGTTTATAAGTGAATACAGTTCAGAATGAGCAACAAAACACTTGTAGAGACGGCGATTTATCGCGTTTAGAAAACCCAAAATTGTTGCCAGCAGCCCTTAACCCAAGTGTATTGGTTTATAAATTAATGAACTATTTGCCATTTTAGAGATTGAGTGTATCCAATAACTGGTCTAACAAGACCAAGGAGAAATTAATGGAAACGCAGATGTCCCGGATTCATCAAACCACTTACAACGCTATTTTTCAGCACCCAGTAGCCCGTAACCTTCAGTGGCACGATGTGCGATCGATGCTAAATGCAGTGACCGATGAGACTCAGGAACATAACGGCACTCTGAGATTTACGCGGAATGGTGAGACGCTGACAGTTCACCCCTCGAAGCACAAAGATTTATCTGATATCCATGAACTAATGCAGATTCGCCACTTTCTTGAGCGCTCTACTCTCCCCGCCCAGGCGATCATCGCCGAGGGTGTCCACCTACTGGTCGTTATCGATCACCGTGAGGCGCGTATCTATAAAACTGAACTGCACGGCTCAGTACCAGAAAGGATCGTTCCTTACGACCCGGACGGCTCTCATCGGCATCTGCACAATGTGGATGACGATGCCAACGGTCAGCGCCAGCCGGAACTCAAACCTTTCTACGAGGCAATAGCGCGATCGCTAAGTGGCACAAAGAAGATTCTGATCTTTGGCAGTTCAACCGGATCGAGCAGCGCGATGGATTATCTGCTGGCGGATCTCAAAGAACATCATCCAGATATCCAAGAACGAGTTGTCGGTACAGTCGTCGTCAATGAACAACACATGAGCGAAGACCAATTACTAGCACAGGCGCGGACGTTCTACGCGACAACCGAGCGATAAAATCTACTGTCTTGCGATCGCTTTCCCATTTACACCAAGTATATTCGCTGAATCAGTAAATGCAGTAGCAGCGATCGCAGGTATCGTAAACAATCTGTACAAGCGAGCGAGAATTATATTATCGTCCATTCTGATTGAAGTATCACTTATCAATTTGGAGATATATCAATGAATAAAAATTCTGATGAACAGAGCAGTGATGTTAAATATCTTCATTTTGAACCTATTTATAACAGAATATAGGAGCGTAATGGAGTCATGGAAGAAAAATCGATCACAACTCTGCCAGGTAATTCACGCCCTCTAGATCATCGGGGAGTTGAAACTCTTTCTGTGCTAGATATGGGTTTCCTGGTAGTAGTCAGCGCTATGATTATTTCGGCGATCGCTACTTTAATTTATGCCTTCATTCCTAAGCGGGTGCAGCAGAATTTATTTAGCCTCAAATTGCCTCACAAAGCCAAGTGTCCTCACTGTCAATATTTTAGTCATAATTCATATCTCAAATGCACCGTCCATCCATCAACGGTGCTAACCGATCAAGCCATTAATTGTTTGGGTGCGGCTCTTTTAAAAAGAGAAAGAATGAAGTTAGACAAGCATTGGGAGTGATGGTGGAGTAATAGAGCAGCGAGCTTGAGTGACACGCTTCATCAAAGGAACAGCATCAAAATACAACGGCAGATGATTACGCTCATATTCTTGCCGTAAATGGAAGCGCCAATATTCATGCCAATCACCACTAATATGGAGGGAACGAAGACGTAAAACAGCTTCCGCACCTGTTAGGCTCCACCTGGCGCCAGTGATATCCATTCTGTCTTTAACCAAGTGACGGCAAGCACCTTCAATGACTCCTGTGGCAATGGGATAACCTGCGTTTAAATAGCAGTCGTATTTGAGGTAAGCCTTGTTGTTAAGTAAATAATTAGCGCATTTATCAACATTCAAACGTTCTTGGGATGATAATTGTTGTAAAGTTGCACTGCGTCGCATAAGCGAAGCAACCAGACTCGATTTTCCTTGAAGGATAGAGAGTAAACGTTGACTTACCCAACTTTCTGCTGACTTACTAGTATTGTCATAAAAGACAAATGCAGCTTTCCATAGATACTCAATGACATGGATAATATCAAGAACAATAGTCAGGTTTATATGATGTTGACGTGAAAACTTTTTTAGTAGGTTCAGTTGTGTTTTATTACCATCAACTAAGGCAACCCAATGTTTTTGTTTGTTTGGATCTCGATGTAATGCTTCGTCAAATGCATCACTAATAACTAACTCTGGCTCTTTGACTAAGCTAGCCCAAACTCGTTTATTTTCGGGCTTCGGACGTTTATCAACACAAGATTTTTCTGGGTCAATAATTTGTTCTGGTGTGCGGATAAATGGGGCAATTGTATAGACAGATGCTACTGTTGCCATCCGTTTCGAGTTACGTTTTTCTCCCTTAGTTAACCTTTTATCGAGTTTCTTGTGATTTAAGAGCGCTCTTTTTTGAGTTTGAGGACGCAAATCTTCTGTGCGTAGAATCACGCCCTTTCCATCTGCGCTAATAACGATTATTTCTCCAGTTTTTTCTAATGGATTCCATTGCTTTGGATCTGCTTGTCGATGTTTATAGAATGAGTCAAAATCGCTAGCACTTCTACGAGCTAATTCTTCGACTTGACGTTTTGGTACTTGTGCTGCTGTTGTTTTTTTTATGGCTTCTACCGTCTCATTAAACCCATTCAATGCTACTTCGGTTGCTACTCTTTCTCTAATCCCATAGGAGTATTGTTCTATGGGCAGGTTCAGTTCTGCGTCCAATGGTTTCAAGCTGACTATCTTTCTTTGACCATAACCTATACGACGGACTATGACTGTGCCAAATCGAGTTGTCAATTTTCGCTCTTGAAAGCGCTTATGGGTTCTTTTTTCCGCATCTACTCCTTGACAATCTCCTTCTATCTCGTCATTACTACGTAGGTCTAGATAACCTTGTAATAAGCGTCTTAAGAGTTCATTCCCGTTAACGAAGAGATTTTTCTCTAATTGTTCATGTTCTAGGCCGCAAACCACATCTGAGCCTAACCACGCTACTATTTCTTCAAATAGTGAGCGTGCTTCTGTGAAAAATCCTTCATTTACCGTCGATGCTTCCATCTATCCCCACCCACAACTGTCTCTTTTTTCAGAATAGCGAGCCTGTCTTTTTCCTCTGGTCATTGTCTCCAAAGCTTATGATTACAGCACTCTGATTTCTACCCTTTATCAGATTATCGTCTTTTGATAAGAGCCGCACCCTAAT
>NZ_NOLK01000180.1:0-14660 GCF_002245985.1 Nostoc sp. 'Peltigera membranacea cyanobiont' 232 | reverse complement strand
TTAAGAGACTAATGACAAATAACTACTTTTTTTTATTGATTTTTGTTAGGAATTTGTCAAGCTGTTTTTGGCTGAGTCTGGCTGCTGAGAAGTCTGAAGGTGTATGACCGATCGCATCAGGGGATTGACAGTGGGTAATGAGCGATCGCAATGCCTCTATAAACCCAAAGGCTAAATGCTCGATGGTGTCTCGTTTATGAACTTTCTCGCTGTAAGCCCAAGTCATCTCCAATTTTCCAGCGCGAATTAGTCCGCTTACGCCTAACAGGTGGCTGCGTTGATTAAGTAAACTCTGTTCAGCTTTAAATTCTTGAGTTAAACCCAATACAGCAGATGCCGTCAGCACCCGATCGAACTGACCAAGGTAGTTGAAACTCACTTGTGCTTGGGGTAAACTCTGTAGTTTCGTGCGGATTGTTTCATCCTGATGCAAATATCGCAACACACCATAGCCGATGCCTCGGTTGGGGATGCGTCGCAGTTGTTCTTTAACTAACTTTAAAACCTCTCCGGGATGGTCAGTTTCTTCTAGCTGTAAGCTAACGGGGAATAAGGTAGTAAACCAGCCCACAGTCCGCGACAAATCCACATCTTCAAATAAGTCTTCCCGTCCATGTCCTTCTAAATCAACAAGCAGAGAACGTTCTCCCGTCCACTGGGCAAAGCTTTGCACTAAGGCGGTCAACAGCACATCATTAATTTGAGTGTTGTAGGCAGAGGGTACATCCTGCAAGAGGGCACGAGTCTGTTGTTCGTTTAAAGAAAGTGACACAGTAGCGGTTGAGGCTATGGTGTTATTTTCTTTATTTGCAGGATAGTCTACTGGTAAGGCGGTAACTTTCAAACTAGACTCACTTAGCCAGTAATTCAACTCATCTGATATCGCCTTTGATTTTGCGTATTCTTTGAGGCGATCGCTCCAATATTGAAACGAAGTTGTCTTCGGTGGTAATTTAATCGCTTCGCCACGGCTGATTTGCTGGTAAGCCGTAGCCAAGTCTTCGAGCAAAATTCGCCACGAAATGCCATCTACTACTAAATGATGGATGATGAATAGTAACCGACCAGATCGATTGTTGCCTAACCGAAACAGCACCACTCGCGCGATCGCTCCGGTAGATAAATTCAAACTACCTTGGAGTTCAGTATCCTCAGCTTTCATCGCTGTTTGTTGTTCTTCTGGCGACAGATGCGACAAATTGATAACACTAAATGGCACTAGTTCTTGGGTGGCGACGTTAAACTGCTGCCAGTTTTCCCCTTCTTGCACAAACTGCGATTCTCCTAAGGGGAGACGTGCAAAGCGCGATCGCAGAATATCGTGATGCACTAACAATTTTTGCACAACTTGCTGCAATAGCTCTGGTTGCAAGTCTGGCGGTACTTCTAGAAGGGCTGATTGGTTAAAGTAATCAGGTTCGGCGAATTTCTGCTCGAAAAACCACTGTTGGATGGGTGTCAGTGCCACATTGCCAGTCACTAAACCTTGTTCAGCTTTGACAGTCCGAGTAATTCCTGCCACAGCAGCTAACTCAGCAATGGTTTGATACTTAAATAGTTGTTTGGGGGCAATTTGGATACCCGCTTGATTAGCACGGGAAATTACCTGAATGCTGAGAATAGAATCGCCGCCCAGTTCAAAGAAGTTATCGTGGATTCCGACTTGTTTTAGTCTTAAGATTTCTGACCAAATCGCCGCTAATTTCTCTTCTGTGGGGGTCTGAGGTGCAACAAATCTATCTTCTACACTGCGTGAAAGTTCGGGGGCTGGGAGGGCGCGGTAGTCTACTTTGCGGTTAGGTGTCATCGGCAGCGCCTCTAGCAGCACGAAAGCCGCAGGAACCATGTAATTCGGCAGTTTTTGCTTCAGGAAATGGCGCAGTTCTTCGGTAGTTGCTGGCGGCTGGTGGGGTATAACATAAGCCACAAGCCGCTTTTGTCCAGGGATGTCTTCACGGGCAATCACGACAGCCTGAAACACCTGTGAATGTTGACGTAACACCGTTTCAATTTCTCCCAACTCAATGCGGAAGCCGCGAATCTTTACCTGATCGTCAACTCGACCGAGATATTCTAGGTTGCCATCTGCGCGAAATCGTGCTAAGTCGCCAGTTTTGTAAAGGCGATCCAATTTTGGATTTTGGATAAATTTCTCTGCGGTAAGTTCAGGACGTTGCCAATAGCCTCTAGCTAAACCTGTTCCGCCAATGTGGAGTTCTCCAGGAACTCCTATAGGCACTGGTTGCAGATATTTATCCAGGACATAAACCTGAGCATTGCTTATTGGTCGCCCGATCGCAACGCAGTCAGTTTCTGAGGAATTTAAGCGGTGTAAAGTGGTTATAACTGTTGCTTCCGTTGGCCCGTAACTATTAAATAATTGGGGTGGGTGGGGAAAATGAGCAATACTACTGTGCCAGCGCTTCACTTTTTCGAGTTGAGCTTTTTCTCCGCCAATAATCACCATTCTCAGCCTTTCGGGAATTCGGGAGTCTTCAGGGGTAAGTTCCGCGACTAACTGATGCCAGTACGCTGTGGGAAGATCCAAAACAGTTAACTGCCATTCTCGGCAACATCGCCAAAATTCATCGCTGGAGTGCAATATCTGTTCGGTTCGCAACACTAATGTTGCACCGACTGAAAGACAAGGTAAGATTTCTTCAACAGATGTATCGAAGCAGATAGATGCAAATTGCAGAATATTATCGCCCGCGTTAATTCCATATTCATGGGTGGCGGTAAGGGCAAAATTTGTTAGTGACTGATGTTCAATCATCACCCCTTTGGGTTTACCTGTGGAACCAGAAGTATAGATGATGTAGGCGAGGTTGTGGAGTTGAACGTCACTAATAGGATTAGCTGTACTATGTTGAGCAATTACTGGCCAGTCTGCATCTAAACAGATTGTTTTTCTGGCATAATCTGGTAGTTTCTCTAAGAATTTTGCTTGCGTCAGCAGAATGCCCAATTGTGTATCTTCGAGAATCTCAGCTATTCGCTCTTTTGGATAAGCAGGATCGAGGGGAACATAAGCACCCCCCGCTTTGAGAATGGCGAGTAAGCCGACAATCATATATAAGGAACACTCAACGCAGATACCAATTAGGGTTTCTGGTTTAACTCCTAAACTTTGCAAATAATGTGCTAGTTGATTGACGCGATCGCTCAATTCGCGGTAAGTTAATTTTTGACCTTCTTGCTGAATAGCTACAGCATTGGGAGTTAACTCCACTTGGGCTGCAAATAAATCGTGAATACACTCTTTAGCAGCATATTCTCTGTGAGTCTGATTCCACTCCACCAATAATTGCTGCTGATTCTGCGTTAGCAGTGGTAATTCTGAAACTCGCTGCTTTGGGTTTATAACTATACTCTCTAGCAAAGTTTGATACTGCTCTAGCATTTCTTGGATTGTGGCAGCATCAAATAAGTCACTGTTATATTCTAAAACTAGCGTGATTCCCTTCGCTCCCGTTTTAGAACCGTTCTGCACGCGTTGCTCAGAACGCGGTATGACGAGGAAATCTAGATCGAACTTTGACGATTTATTGCTGATGGGTTCATGTAAGCTGATGTCCAAACCAGGGAGACTCAAGTCTGGCATCGGAGAATCATGGAAGCTGAACATCACTTGAAACAGGGGATTATGACTCAGATTCCGTATTGGCTTGAGAACTTCCACTACTTTATCGAAGGGTAAGTCTTCATTGGCATAAGCTTCCAGTGTCACTTGCCGTACACGGTCGAGTAATTCTCGAAAGGTGGGATTGCCAGACAAATCAGTGCGTAAAACTAAGTTATTGACAATCATGCCAATTAACTTTTCTACCTCCTGCATCCGCCGATTGGCAACAGCCGTTCCTACGCTCAGGTCATCTTGCCCAGTATATCGGTGCAATACTACAAGGAAAGCTCCCAGCATCGTCATAAATAAGGTGACATCCTCTTGACGACTCAGAACTCTCAGAGATTCGCACAAGTTAATGGGAAGTTCCACCCTAATTTGATCGCCATTGTAAGTTTGTTCTGTTGGTCGCGGGCGATTGTAAGGTAATTCTAACAACGGTGAACTACCAGATAACTTCTGCTGCCAATAGGCCAATTGGGCTTGGGCTGACTGGCTTTTGACCCATTCTCGCTGCCAATGAGCAAAATCAGCAAATTGCAGGAGTGGTTGAGGAAGTACAGAGGAATTTCCCAATGAGAAAGCTTGATAAAGTTCTAGTAACTCACCCAAGAACACATTGAATGACCAACCATCATGAGCCATGTGATGCTCAATGTGGATTAATAAATGTTCTTGGTCGTTCAGTTTCAACAAAACCCACTTAATTAATGGTAGTTGATTCATGTCAAGAGGCTTTTGCACTTCTGCTTCAACTAGGCGTTGAGCCTCTGCTTCCCGCTCAGATTCAGGAAATATCTGGAGGTCAATCACTGTGAAGCTAATTGATTGATGTGGGTGGATTACCTGAAATAGCCGCCCATTCACCGCCGTATAAGTCGTGCGAAAGATTTCATGACGCAGGACAATTTCGTTGAGGGACTGTTGCAATACTGGTACATTGAGTTGCCCTGTAAATCGCATAGTTGCCTGGAATTGGTAGGCGCTATTTTCAGGAGCTAGTTGTTGGATAAAGTACACTCGCTCTTGAGCAAAGGAAACTGGCAATAGTCCTTCATGGGGAATGCGCTCTATAGCAGGACGTTGCCACTGTTGCTCTTTGTTACCCTGTTTGATGAGTTGAGCTAAACCAGCTATGGTGGGGTTTGCAAATATCTGCTGAAAGGACAACTCGACTTGGAAAACTTCGCGCACGCGAGAAAGAATCTGAGTTGCAATTAGGGAATGACCACCCAGACAGAAAAAATTATCATTAACTCCAATGCGCTCAAGTCCCAATAACTCAGTCCAAATGACTGCTAAAGTCTTCTCAATTGGGTTACGAGCTGCGACAAAGGTTTCTTCAAGATCGGGGCGTGTGCGATCGCAGGCTGGAAGATTCCGCCGATCTACTTTACCATTAGGGGTTAAGGGCAAGGAGTCTAGAATTACAAAGGCTGCGGGCACCATATAGCTGGGCAGTTTTTCTTGAAGAAAGCCTTTGAGGGTAGTGACGCTCAGATCGAGTTTTTGGTTAGGGACAATATAGGCGATAAGGCGTTTATCACCAGGGATGTCTTCACGGGCAATTACCACAGCCTGCTGTACATCCGAATGTTGACTCAAAAGCGCCTCAATTTCTCCTAATTCAATACGAAAGCCGCGAATCTTCACCTGATTATCAATTCGCCCCAGAAACTCAATATTGCCATCTGGTAAGAAGCGGGCTAAATCCCCAGTTTTGTATAATCTCCTGCCTCCTACCTCTCCAAACGGATTGGGGATAAATTTTTCCTCGGTTAATTCTGGACGATTCAGATAGCCTCGTGCCAAACCATCACCGCCAATATATAGTTCCCCAGGAGTACTAACAGGAACTGGTTGAAGTTTGGAATCCAGTATATAGATTTGTGTATTGGAAATCGGGCGACCAATGGGCACATTTGTAGCCCCTTCAGGAATATCCTGCACTAGATAACAACAAGCAAATGTTGTACTCTCAGTTGGGCCATAGGCATTCAGTAATCGCTTTGGCGGCCCATTTCTAAGAACTGCTTTCACAGAATTAGGATCGAGAGCATCGCCTCCAATTAGTAAGTGATGCAGGTCTTTAAATGCTTCAGGAACAATGCTTGCTAACTGATTAAATAAGGCTGGAGTCAAAAATAATATACTAATCTTTTGTTCGCGGATGTACGCAGCGAAAGACTGGGGTGAAAACACAATATTCTGAGGAATTATCACCAGTCTAGCCCCGTGCAGGAGAGAACCCCAAATCTCGAAAGTAGCTGCGTCAAATGAAGTTTTTGAAGCTTGAGCAACGCGATTGCTAGGCACAAACTGCACGTAGTTGGTATTGCATACTAGCCGATTGACAGCCTGATGCGGTACAGCTACTCCTTTTGGTGTTCCTGTAGAACCAGAAGTGTAGATAATATAAGCTAAGTTATCAGGTCTGACGTTACTATTAACGTTTTCTTGGCTATGTTGGTGAATCAATTCTCTGTTTGTATCCAGACAAACCAACTTCGCCCCGCTTGCTGTTAACCCTGCAACGAATTTTTCTTGGGTTAAGACCACCTGGACTTGTGAATCTGAAATTATAAACGATAGACGCTCTTTAGGATAGGTTGGATCTAGGGGTACATAAGCTCCACCCGCCTTGAGAATTCCTAGTAGTCCGACGATCGTTTCAAGCGAACGCTCAACGCAAATCCCTACCAGCACCTCTGATTTTACACCCAAACCTTGCAGATAATTTGCTATTTTGTTGGCTCGGTAATTCAACTCTTGATAAGTTAGCTGTTGCTCTTTGAAGACAACAGCTTTACTTTCTGGAGTTTTTTCTACCTGGACTTCAAACAATTCATGTATACACAAATGTTTGGGATAATCTATTGTTGTATTATTCCATTCAACTAATATTTTATGTAGCTCATGCTCAGTTAAAGTAGAATAATCATTAATAGACTGAGGAGAGCTAATTACAATTTCTTCCATAAAATTTAGTATATAAAAAGTTGCGCTATTGCACTAATAATAAACGTATGGATATTAAATCCCAATACGGTTCAGTTAAGCCTTTCTTTCTTTCTTTCTTTCTTTCTTTCTTTCTTTCTTTCTTCTCTCTGCGTCCTTCTCTACGAGATGCTACGCGTAGCTTGCTTCCCCGCAGGGATATGCGGTTCGTTAAAAAAAATGACTTTGGTAAAAAGTTTTAGCCTTAACTGTATTGGATTAAATCCTACACCGAGTAATTATAAATTACTAATGGCTTTAATTTAGAAAACTAGCTGAATGATGGCCTTTGAGTTTTAATCCGGTGAAATCGGACTCATAGGCCATCTTCTTTATTCACCGTAATTCGGTGTTTAGCAAAGCTGTCCGTACAAGAAAGGAATCCCTTAACTTAGTACAATTAAACCTGGCATTTCACCGAATGTCATAGTGAAATTATTCTTCAACAATTTCAACTGTTTTTGGTTGATTAAACTCTTCGGTATCAATAATGACTTCTGGGCTAAGTTGGTTTTTCAATTTGAGTTTTAGCTCCTCTGAAATGGGTAAATCTTTAATTTCTTTGAGGAGATATCTCACTGATTCGGTTTTGCTCCGTTCTGCATAAATGGCCTTAAGAATAGCTTCAATTCCATATCCCGCTACAGTATCTCCTATAACGGTTATTAGACCAAGCAATCCTATACCTCCAACGATGCCAAATGGCCCTCCCAAGGCTGTGATGGCAGCTGCAACAGCCGCAGAACTACCTCCTGATGCGACTGTTAGAACCACGAGAATTACACCAGGAAGACCCAGCCCAGCAAGTTTTTTAACGATTTCGTCCATTTTAATTACCTAAAATCCTTCTATTCTTGGTTAAAACGTTACTAAGGGTACGAGATAGAGTCTTTGTAAATAAAGAAACCTATCTCAGAATCTAGACTAAGCTAGATAAGAGTCATTCGCGATCGCATTGGGTTAATATTTTTTGAGTTTTATTTCTATTGACCCTAATCTGATAGTTCAGTGTTTAGTTGAGGCGATCGCTAATTTTTCCATTGATGGCAGATATAGCGACTGTTCTAGGTGAGGCTAAATAATTTTTGCCCGTTGGATCGCCACTGCGTCCTTTAAAATTGCGATTGGTTGCATAAATGCCTGTTTCTTCTTTTACCAAAACTCCCAATCCAGAATTAATACAAGCCCCACAACCTGTCTTGAGAATCTGCGCCCCTGCTTGTTCAAAAATGTCAAGATAGCCTAACTCTTGGGCTTGTTCTCGAATTTCCATAGTTGCAGGTACAATAAACAAGTTTACGCCGTCCGCCAGATGGCGACCGTTCAAAACTTCCGCAGCCTGAGCCAAATCATAGAGTTTTCCACCGGTACAAGAGCCAATAAAGGCTTTGGTAATGGGAATATCCTCTAACTGACTAATGCCCACTACCCGATCGGGTTTCGGGGGACGTGCAACTTGTGGTTCTAAGTTACTAAGGTCAAATTGATAAATCCTTTCGTACTCAGCATCAGCATCCCCACTAATTTCTGTAAAATCTTGGGAACTACGGTTTTTTACATATTCACGTGTCACCTCATCAGGAACAATTAAGCCACATATTGCCCCACACTCAACTGCCATATTAGCGAGAGTCAGCCGTTCATCAAATGGTAGTTGGGTGAGAATTGAGCCTCTAAACTCCATTACCTTACTGGTAGCGCCAGCACAGCCGATTTGTCCCAAGATGAATAGCATAATATCCTTGGCACTGATTTTAGAAGGTAAGGTTCCAGATAACTCAAATACTAGGGTTTGGGGAACACGAATCCACATATCTCCTGTGGCATAAATATTCGCCATATCTGTCGTACCTACACCCGTAGAGAAGGCCCCTAATGCCCCGTAGGTGCAGGTATGGGAATCTGTCCCGGCAATCACCATTCCCGGCCGGACAAATCCTTTTTCTGGGAGTAAAACGTGGCAAATACCTGCTGCTTCGCCTGGAGAAACTATATCAAATAAGTGACATCCTTGGTCTTGAGCAAACTTAATCATCTGTTCGTACATCAGATGAGCTTTGTTGTCAGGACGAATGTCGTTAACTTGGATAAAGTGATCTGCTACTAAAACTACCCGTTGGGAGTCCCATAACTTTGCCCCTTCTCCAAACTGCTGATAAAATACCTTGGCCACAGGCCCGGCTACAGCATCATGGGATAATGCTAAATCGATTTGGGCAAAAACCACCTCTCCAGGTTTGACGAAGGAATTACCGGAGGCTTTCGCTAAGAGTTTTTCTACTAAAGTCATGGGTCGAGTGGATGTCAGGCTGCGAGGAATGGTAATCTGACCCTGACGACGCATCTGATTAAAAGCCATTAGCCCGCCTGCTGCTGCGATCGCATCAACTACTGGATTCTGCTCTTTTTCCCCAAAAATTTCGAGGGGAAGTCCAATATTGATACTATTCCGATAAAAAATCTCTGCGAAGGATCGCGCCCGAATTTTCTTAATTCCCGCAGCTTGGAGAGCAATGGGGGCAACTTCTCGACTGGAACCACAGCCAAAGTTTTCTCCGGCTTCAATCCCATCATATTTTAGTAGTTCACCTTCGCCAATCAGGTGTTCTAAAGCATACTGTTTTAAATATTCAGGGTCATCTGTTGTGGCACGATTGGCAGGAATAATATCATCAGTATTAATATCATTTCCCAGATGCAAAATGTTATTGGCGTTACTCATGCATAGATAGCTCCTAATTCCGAATATTGCCCAATTGAAAGTTCTTCTATTAAAAGGTCAACTAAGGTTTGAGTGTTGACTAAAATTTCTTCTCCTTGAGGAGACAAATCGGCTGTGCGATATCCTTTGGCTAAAATTCGGTCTTGTGCTTTAATAATCCGTTGGGCAGCTTGCACTTCGCCCCATTGCTGAAGCATTAAAACACAGGCTCCGAGAGTTCCCAGGGGATTAGCAATTCCTAAACCTGCAATGTCTGGGGCTGTACCGTGAATGGCTTCGTATAAACCAAACCCGTCAGCATTCAGACTGGCAGATCCTAATAAGCCGATGGAACCAACTAATGCACCACCAATATCGCTGAGAATATCTCCAAACAGATTTCCCGCCAAAATTACATCAAACTGTTGTGGATTCAAAACCATAAGCATGGCTAAGTTATCCACCAGCATTGGTTGAATAACAACATCGGGAAACTGTCTGGCCTCTTCTTGTACTAGACGAGTCCAAGGTAAATGGGGCAAGGCATTTTCTTTGTGGGCTACGGTGAGTAATCCTCGGCGGTTTTGGGCTTGCTGTAATGCTTTACGAGCGATCCGACGAATTTCTTCATCGGAATAGCGCATCGTATGATATCCGTAAGTTCCTTGGTCATCTGAAGCTCGTCCAGATGGCCCAAAATAGATGCCACTGACTAGTTCTCGAACGATGAGGATATCCAGTCCTTGAACTTTCTCTGGTCGGAGGCTAGATTTATGCAGGAGACTTTTAACGCTACGGATGGGGCGAAGATTGCAAAAAAAGTCGAAGTGCTTTCGTAATTCTAGTAATCCCCCTTGGCTAACAGCACCAAATACAATTCCATCGGCTCCATCGCATAGTTGGGCGGTGGCTTCAGGGAAGTAACTACCAAATTGCTCAAAGGCAGTTGCACCAAGCCAGCCATAGTCTACCTGCAAGGTAAATCTTTCAATTTGAGCAACATGTTGGAGAATTTTTAAGGAAGCTTCCACAACCTCTGGCCCAATCCCTTCCCCAGGAATAGCGACAATCCGATAGTTGTGATTACTTAAAAACCCCATTTTCCCATAACTCCAATACTTCGTTGGCTGTAAAATAGCGTTCTTGCTCAATAGCAAGGGATTTAATTACTAAGCGCATTTTCTCGTATTGCGTTCTGGGTAGAGGATTTTGCATTTGCTTTTCAAACAGATATTGGAAATTACTAACTCCACTCCATTTGCCAAATACAACGTCTATGTTGCCGTGAGGAAAAATTGCAAAGCTGTTGGGGTCTGAAAACAAACAGTTGACATGAGTCCCAGTTTCATGCCATTGAGCAGTTTCAGAGTATGGGGGGGCTGGACGAACTCCTAATTGCTCAATGTAATCAGTCACAGGAGCGATCGCTTCATAGTTAATGCCCTTGACTTCAATTCCAAAGCGGACTCGTAACCCATTCAATACTTGCTCTATGGGAATATTTCCCGCACGTTCCCCAATCCCGCTAAAGGTACCGGATACTAAAGTTGCTCCAGCCATGAGCGACTGAAGGGTATTTTCGAGAGCCATGCCCATATCATTATGGTAGTGTACCCCAAAAGCTACCCCTGTGGTGGATTGGAGCAGGTCGCTAACCCAGATATAGCTCTTTTCTGGACTGAGAATCCCCACCGTATCACAGAGAATGAAGTTTTCAATATAAGGACTGCATGAGTGGATACATTGCACTAAAAAGTTAAAATCGGCTCTAGAAGCATCCTCTGCGGCGAAGTCTACTCTAAGTCCGGCGATCGCAGTCGCATAATGCAAGTTTTCGACAATTAAATCAATCGCATTTTGGCGAATTCGATCGATTACATAAGCGGGGATATCGTCCTCTATGGTTTTCCCTTTAAACTCTTTCACCAGACGGATCTGAGGATCTCTTAAAAAGAGTAGTCGATCGGAAACGGCATGGAAAAGAATAATCCGCTTAACTCCACAGTCCTTGGCTAAATCGATAAACTGCTTGTTCATTAAAGTAGCCGCCAAAATCTGACTATCCAACCCCTCCGAGATTAATGTTTTTACCAGTTCAGCTTCTAGTTCGCAGACACAGGGCATAGTGTCGATTCCATTAACTCCCGTTTTGGCAATTAAATGGGCGAGTTTTTGTTTGTTTGGGTAAGAGAAGAATAGACCTGCTTGTTGTTCTCCATCTCGCAGAGTATCATCATAAATCTTGATAGGAAGGGTTTCCATTTCTAAATACTCATATTAAGACTTATTCTGATAAAATGGCACACAACTCATCGATTTCTTGATTTTTTTCTTGAATCAGGATGTTACCTAAAGTTTGTAACTGCCGCACATTTTCTAGTTTGGCATTATCTATTGCTTCGAGTTCGCTTTTTAAGAATGTTTGGAATCGATAATAAGAAGCTTTATTACCTTTTTTACTAGACTCAAACAACCTTTCTAATTCTCCAGCTACTACTTCACTTCCACCGTCAAGCACAATATTTAACAGTGGTTTTGCCCATTGTAATAGTCCCCATTGTTTCACTTCGTCATAAGGGTAGACGCTCGTTAGGGAACCAGTACCTAAGGATACTAATAAGATATCCTCTATGTTCAGGACTTGTTTGTTTTCTTGCCTACTAATTTGCGCTTCTAAAATCGCCAAATTAGCGGGATTATTAGCGACTACTCCGCCATCGACTAAAGTATAGAAGCCATTGGTATTATGGGAACTAGAAACGCGATAGGGAGCGAAATAAGTTGGAGTTGCACTAGTTGCTAATGCCGCATCCGTGAGCGTAAACCCTGCACATAACTTGCGAAACTTTTTCGATTCTGTCTGTTGTTTTTCCAGCTTGTTTGTAAAGAATATCGGAATTCGCTGCTCGATATCGTAGCTAGTTACAAAAACTTCTTTGAGATTATTTTCTAGAGGAGTATCGCCAAAATATTGTCTAATAATTTCTTCTCTGCCCTCGGAAGAATATTTTGGTTGAACGAATATATCTTCTAGCTGACCGAGTACTTTTTCCCAGAATGGCTCGTAAAATATCTCAGCCCCATACTCAATATATATTTGCAAGAGATCCTCAGCACTATATTGGGCAGTGGGTGAGGTATCAATTGCCTCTAAATCTAATCGGGGTTTAGTTAATCCCAGTGCCAGAATTCCTCCGCTTGAAGTGCCAGAAATTAAATCGAACAAACTAAAAATTGGCTTTTGTGTCCGCTTTTCAATTTCTGCCAGGATCATTGTGGGGATAATGCCTCGAATACCGCCTCCATCAATGGCAAGGATTTTATATTTGGGATTGGCTTTAGTATTCATAGTTTTTTGCGATCGCTCCTGAGTTGATGTTTGTGGTTGCTGTTGAGTATTGACTGCAACTTTGCTTTCCCTGCTTTGGTCTTTTTCGGCTTTTTTATCTGTTACTTGGGGAATTATAGGGGTTGGAATGTTGGGAGATTTTTGGCTTTGTCTCTTTGTCCCTTTTTTTGCTTTTCCTTCCTCTGTCGGAGATACTGTGCTAACTTCAACGGGAGGAACCTCAATCGATTCTGGATTAGCAGTTTCTTCAACGGGAGGAACCTCAATCGATTCTGGATTAGCAGTTTCTTCAACAGCAAGAATCTCTGCAATCGACTGGCTTTCCACTTCCGAACTACTAGCTGTTTCACTATTCGATGATTGTGTAGTTCCCAATGGAATTTCTGCTAAATCCCAACTAGGATTGCCACGCAAGGTTCCATTATGGGCATTTGCTGTCTGGTCTTTTACAGTTGTCCCTTGTCCTTCATTTAATTTCCAATAAGCGACTAATCCAGCTTCATTTCCAACTAGAGGCTGATAGCGATGACTCTGGATTTCTACTGGGGGACAGGGATAATTCCAGACGCTAATGTTAGCTAATTGTCCTGTGAAGTATATTTGATTGTGTAAAGTTGCGCCCAGTGTTACAGAACTAGTTGCTTTGTTTAAAGCGTCACCTGTACAATAGCCAAAATACTCACTCTCGTCAAGATATATAGTCAGTTGACCCTTATTAAAAACAATGGCAAAGAAGTGCCATTGTCCGATAGTTAATTCTCCATTACCAAAGGTTTTGAGAACATTGTCAATTTTCTCATCAATGTATACATCTAGGTTCCCTAATTCACTGATTCCGAACTCAAAATTATCACTGTATCGATCTGAAGAACGAGCAAAAAAAACATTATGCGTTCCATAAGTAGTGGCTCGTTCTGTTAACTTATGAGGATTCACCCATCCTGAAATCGTAAAGGCGGTACTTCCGTGAGCAAAAACACCACTTAAATCATTTTTGCCAAAATCGATGTAATCGTCTTTGCCATCAAACGTGATAACTGATTGGCTATATACGTTATCTGTCACAATAGTTGAATCTCCAAATAAAATAATTAGTCAGTCAAAATTTTAATATTATCTTCTTGTTGAAAAAAACTAATAATAACCAGATACTGTCAGCTTTTATCATCTATTTTATTAATTCTGATTGCAATTTATAAACCGCTATGAACTAATGCTTTTTATTTTTAAAATGTCAAAAACATAAATTAGCTAGCTTTTTTTAGCTAAGGTACATCATCTAGCCTTACAAATAGTCTCAGATTTATCAAGAAAATGCAATAGCAGGTAAGACAATATTAAGTAAACAATGAAGTGGACAGTTAAGACAGTTAAGACAGTTAAGACAGTTAAGATAGTTAAAAATTAAGACAGTTAAGACAGTTAAGACAGTTAAGAGGGGAATTAAAATATTTAAAACAGTTAATAAATAATAATTAGCATCTGTAACTTTTTGCAGCTAAGTTCGGTAATTCTTATTATGACTGGAGGTTAAACTAGTTCTCGGTGCAAAACTCCAAACCTTTACAGCAGCGCTATTTGAATTTAAATGTAGACAGTTGATGGTGTAATGCAGCGTTCTCTTCTGGCTAAGGTATGAACTATCGTGTGTCAATTCGCAATTATACAAGCCAATGTACTTGCACAGACAAGAGTCTATAGTTACGGTGCGATCGCAAAACGGTAAGGGAACTCCAAAAAATAAATTATTCAATTTGTCTACTCAACTAGACTTCTTTCTTCCTTGTCTCCCTTGTCTCCCTTGTCTCCCTTGTCTCCCTTGTCTCCCTTGTCTCCCTTGTCTCCCTTGTCTCCCTTGTCTCCCTTGTCTCCCTTGTCTCCCTTGTCTCCCTTGTCTCCCTTGTCTCCCTTGTCTCCCTTGTCTCCCTTCTCTCCCTTGTCTCCCTTGTCTCCCTTGTCTCCCTTGTCTCCCTTGTCTCCCTTCTCTC
>NZ_NOLK01000018.1:0-81967 GCF_002245985.1 Nostoc sp. 'Peltigera membranacea cyanobiont' 232 | reverse complement strand
CCCCGTCATCCCCCCCATCCCGCCCAGACTGAATTTTAGAAAATGAATTCTTGCGAGTTGTTATAGATCCTGATACTGGAGATTTATCAAGTGTTTTTGATAAAACTTATCAACGAGAAGTTTTAAGTGGGGCGGGGAATCAACTACAAGCTTTTAAAGACAGTGGTCAATATTGGGATGCATGGAATATAGACCCCAATTACGCCCAACATCCCTTACCCTCAACAAATCTTCAATCTATTCAGTGGTTAGAACAAGGCCCAGTGCAAAGTCGTGTGCGCGTGGTGCGTCAGTTGGGTGAATCGGAATTTTGCCAAGACTATATTCTGCAAGTTGGTTCATCTCTGCTAAATATAGCTACTACTGTCGATTGGCAAGAAAATCATGTATTGGTGAAAGCTGCTTTTCCTCTCAATATCGAAGCAGATTTTGCTACTTATGAAATTCCCTGTAGTGCGATTCGCCGCCCAACTAAACCGCAAACCCCCGCAGAACAAGCAAAATGGGAAGTACCCGCTTTGCGTTGGGCTGATTTGACGGGAGAAACACACAAGGGTATTCACGGAGTTAGTTTGCTGAATGATTGTAAATACGGTTATGACAGCAAACCAAATCAACTCCGCCTAACACTGCTACGCAGTCCTAATTGGCCAGATTCAGAGGCTGATAAAGGTTTTCACGAGTTTACATATACTTTGTATCCTCATACTGGTAGCTGGGAATCAGCCCATACAGTACGGCGTGGCTATGAATTGAATATACCGTTGCAAGTGATATTGAATCTTGTTAATGAAAACCTACCTAAAAATCCTCCCCTCTCTGCTGGTAAAGATGGGTTGGGGGTGAGTTTCCTAGATTTATCAGCCGAAAATTTAATCTTGATGGCCTTGAAGCCATCTGAGGATGACCCACAACAGTTAATTCTGCGGTGTTATGAATGTCACGGAGAAACAGCCGAGTTATCTGTGCAAAGTGATTTAGGGTTGAATCTAGGAGATACAGTAGATTTGTTAGAGCGTTCCTCTACTACTGAATTCTCATCTCAGCAACAAATCTTAACAATACAGCCTTGGAAAATCGCCAGTTTCAAGGTAAGACCAGCGATTAATCCCAGGCTGGAGTGAGCCACTATTGCTCTGTCAGTGGTCAATTGTGGTTTTCCACTAACCACTGACAAATGACTCTTTTAATCTTCGTGATCGTCAAACGGATCGTTCAATTGCTTGCTAGGAGGGCCAAAGGAGGTATAAATCGACAGTCCGGTGATGGCAACCACCACGGCGGCCACAGAAATGCTAAGAACTATTGCGGGTTCCATAATTGAGGGATAGATGATGAGTGCTATTCTTATAGAATATTACAGAAGATTAAAAAAAGCTTTGGCAAGTAATATTAGGTGAACTATGGCACAAAGGACTAGGTTGGGAGATATCCTGAAACCACTTAACTCTGAGTATGGAAAAGTGGCTCCAGGTTGGGGTACTACCCCTGTGATGGCTGTTTTTATTGCGCTATTTTTCGTGTTTTTGCTGATTATTCTGCAACTTTACAATAAATCACTGTTGGTTCAGGATGTACTAGTCGATTGGCGGAGTTTAGGACGCTAACGGCTACATAGCTATTAAGTTTGGATAACAAGTTAAGTTACACCCGGTTCCTCCGGGTTTTTTTGTGAACGGTCAGTGCATACTAACTATTGAGTAGACTACATAATATGTGAGTTTCTGTAGTGGTTCTATAGTTGACAGGAGACAAAAATGAATATATTTGGTATCGGTCTGCCGGAAATGGCTGTAATTATGGTAGTGGCACTGTTAATCTTTGGCCCAAAGAAGTTACCAGAAATTGGTCGGAGTGTGGGCAAAACAATTCGTAGTTTTCAAGAAGCTTCTAAGGAGTTTCAAACCGAGTTTCAAAAAGAAGCAGAACAGTTAGAAGAAGCTGTCAAGACTACTGCTGAATTGGAACCTAAGCAAATCTATCCTGCTAAATCTGAGCAGGATACCGCTAGTTCTTCTCAACCTAGTTAGGAGAATGCTGGATATCAATTGACTTTAGGCAAAATGACAGAAGCTGTTACGCAACCAGCTTTGGTGATTCCCCAGCTAATTGTCGGGTTGGGGAATCCAGAAAGCAAGTACGACCAAACACGCCATAATATCGGCTTTGCTGCTGTAGAAACTCTCTCCCGTTCTTGGCGCATTTCTTTAGCAGAAAACCGCAAGTTTCAGGGTGAGTATGGCGAGGGTATGGCCCCAGGTGGAGGTAAGATTCGCTTGTTAAAGCCGTTAACCTATATGAATCGCTCAGGACAGTCAATTCAAGCGGTGACAAGTTGGTATAAATTGCCGCCTGAGTCTGTGCTGATAATTTATGACGATATGGATTTACCATTGGGAAAAACTCGGCTGCGCTTATCTGGTTCGGCTGGGGGACATAACGGCATGAAAAGTGCGATCGCACATCTGAGTACCCAAAACTTTCCCCGTTTGCGAATCGGTATTGGTAAACCCAAAGGTGCAGCTAATAACGATAATTCTGATACTGTCTCCCACGTTCTGGGGCGATTTCCTGCTGCTGAAAATCAGCAGATGTCTCTTGTACTTCAGTTCGTGGTTGAGTGTATTGAACTAAGCCTAAAACAGGGAGTAGAAAAGGCGATGAATGTTTGTAATAGCCGCACTATTAATAATTCTGAGTCTTAGGGGTAAGTTTGGTAAAGGCGCTTATTTGGGTTGATGGGCAGCGATTTTAGCTTGCTCCATCGAACCGAAATAAAGCCCTTAACGCCTTCTGTGCATAGGAAAAGTGACTCATTTACACCCTAATTGGGGGTGCGGCATATCTTGTTTAATTTTTGTAAGAATAATGGCGATGTCTACGACGGGCTGTGACGCTCTCTTACGAGACGCTGCGCGAACGAGGACTCGCTAACGCTTCTCTTCTTAGGCTGCGCCAAGGTGAGGTACGGATCATCGTAGGGGCACAACATGTTGTGCCCCTACCCATGTACTTCATTTACCTGCAATATGCTGTATATGAGACAATATGATTAAGCTGTTGCGTATTTAATTTGTATATGCGATGCGGGCAAGATGCCCGCACTACAATAATTTTACGTTTTCGTACTATACAATTTAGATGCACATCAGCTTATATTTACAAATTTTAAAAGTTGATTCTACCCTCATTTAATAATTTATATCCGGCTGCTAATGCAGCGAAAGCAATTATGAAATTCCATAAGCTAGTTGGCTTTAAAATAACTCCACCGCTTAAGAAAATTAGTACTATGCCAATACCTAGAAAAATCCATCCCAAGTTACCAGTTTCTCTACGAAAAAAAACTAATGCAAAGACACCTATCATAGTTGCGAGAACTGAAGCTGTAGCAGGTAATCTACCATAAAAATATGAATAGTAACTGCTAACAAATATGATGTTTTGACCAAAAAAGTATAAGCCTATGAAAAGTAGGATTAAACCTATAAGTTTGATTAACAGCCTGCCCATAATATTTTTACATTTTTAATGGCTGAAGCCAATTTAAATCCGATTATAGTAGAGTTTTTAAAATTCTACTAAATTTTACATTAGATAAAATAAATTAAGTGAATATACTGAATAAAATTACCGGCTGTCTGAAGATGTCAGTACAAGTAATGTTAATTACATGAAGTAGTCCTTGCCAGGGTGCGATCGAGGTGCTTTAATAGCGATGTCTGACGACAAGAAGCAAGAGCTTCTACGCATTCCGCAAAATAGTTTTACTTACAAAATATGTACAATACGCGCAGCGACTCGACATCGCTGCTAGCGTTCATAAAATTACAGACTCAAAACATTAAACTCTCAAGATATGACAAGCTAGTAGCATATCTTTGACACTAAATTCTCCCAAAAGCTGAATAGGAGCATACATGGAGCCAATTATTGCTATAGTTTTAGCCCTTATAGGTTATGCATTAGGTTCTGCGAAACTGATTAATCAAGGAAATGAAGCCCTAGTCGAACGCTTGGGGCGGTATCATCGCAAACTGAAACCTGGGCTGAACTTTATTGTTCCCTTGGTAGATCAGATTGTGATGGAAGATACTACACGAGAGCAATTTTTAGACATCAAACCTCAGAATGTGATCACCCAAGATAATATTTACGTAGAGGTGGATGCTATTGTCTACTGGCGGATTCGAGATATTGAGAAAAGCTTTTACGCTATTGAGGATCTGCAAGGGGCATTGACACAGGTAACTACAACTACGCTCCGAGAAATCATTGCCCAAAACACCCTAGAGCAGACCAATGTCTCCAGATCGGAGATGGACACAGCTATCTTAGACCAGTTGAATAATATAACGACAGATTGGGGAGTTGATATTCTCCGATTAGATATTCAGAGTATTACACTACCTGAGAGTGTACGAAAGTCTAGGGAAGAGGAGCAAGCCGCCGTAATTAAAAAACGGGCACTGATTACCGAAGCAGAAGGGGAAAAGGAAGCTGCTATTAAAAAAGCAGAAGGAACTATGGCTTCAGTGCAAATCATTTCTCAAGCTCTCCGTTCCAATCCAGATAGTAGGGATATTTTGCGGTATCTTGTGGCTCAAGATTACGTAGATGCTAGCCAAAAACTTGGTGAGAGCAGTAATGCTAAAATTGTCTTTGTAGACCCAGCTAACTCAACTGAAATGTTCCAAGAGTTGATAGCCGAGTCGATTGTTACAGAGGGTCACGGCAAAAAATCCGAAAACGGCAATACTTAAGAATCAGGCTGTGTTGCTTGTCTTAAATATTGCATCGGCTACTAATGACACATCGCGCATTTCTTGAACATCGTGAACTCGGAGGATATCAGCACCATTAAAAATAGCAGCACAACAAGCTGCTGCCGTTCCCCAAACTCGTGCTTTGGGATCTGGTTGATTTAAAATGCGACCAATGAAACTTTTACGGGATGCTCCTACCAAGATAGGACAGTTTAGTGTTGTTAGCGATCGCAAGCCACGAAAAATTTCTAAATTTTGCTCATAGTTCTTAGCAAAACCAACACCAGGATCGATAATAATTTTATCTCGGTCAATGCCCGCAGCAGTTGCTACCTCAATTTGCCGAGCCAAAAAACTATAAATCTCTGTGAGCAAATCTTGATAATCAGTTTGTTGTTGCATCGTGTGTGGTGTCCCCCGGATGTGCATTAAAATAATCGGCACACTCAACTCTGCCACTGTCGGTAACATTTCTGAGTCAAAAGTGCCGCCAGAAATATCATTAATAATATCCGCCCCAGCTTCTACAGATGCTCTGGCTACAGCCGCACGGGTTGTATCTACAGAAATCGGTATTGGAATTTCTGGTCTTAGCACCTGTAACACCGATAACACCCGATGGAGTTCCTCCGCCAGAGTTATTTGCTTTGCCCCTGGTCGAGTTGATTGACCGCCCACATCGATAATGTCAGCACCAGCCGCTACCAATGCTTGCGCCTGTACTAAAGCGGCAGAGGAAGTGTTAAACTCACCCCCGTCACTAAAGCTATCAGGCGTTACATTCAAAATGCCCATCAGATAAGTTCGCTGTTCCCAGTCGAAACAGCGTTCTCGAATTATCAAATTGCTTGGCATAAATCTACATTAGGCATTCCCATGCAGAGCATGGGAACGAAAAGAAGGCACATTACACTAAGTGAAAATTCACAATCCGAGCAAAACTCTCAGGTTCTAAACTTGCTCCTCCCACTAAAACACCATCAATTTCTGGTTGAGCCATGATTTCATCAATATTATTTGGCTTAACTGAGCCACCATATTGAATTGATACATTTTGATTACTCAACTGGCTCCGAATTAAGCCAATTATCCGATTAGCTTCCACCGCTTCACAAGTTTCACCAGTGCCGATTGCCCAAATTGGCTCGTAGGCAATTACCAAGTTATTCTGCTCGATATCTACCAAACCTTTGTCAAGTTGGAGAGCAATCAGTGATTCGGTTTCTCCTGCATCTCGTTGTTGTTTAGTTTCGCCAACACAGAGAATTGGAGTCAAACCAAACCTTTGAGCAGTTCGGAGGCGCAGATTAACAGTTGCGTCCGTTTCACCAAAGTATTGCCGTCGTTCGCTGTGACCGACAATCACAAAGCGCACACCACTTTCTGTCAGCATTGGGCCAGAAATTTCACCCGTATAGGCTCCAAATTCTTCCCAATGGATATTTTGTGCCCCCAGTTGGATGAGGCTACCGTGCAAAGTTTTGGACAAAACACTTAAATCAGTGAAAGGAGGGCACAATATCACTTCTCGCCCTTGGGGGGTTTCCTCTAAGTGGGGCAGAAATCCTTGTAAAAACTCCTGGGTTTCTGCCTGGGTTTTGAACATTTTCCAGTTGCCGGCAATAACGATTTTCCGCACAGGTAATTTAGTCAAGATTCTAACGTGCTATTTAGATGCATTTTTCAGTTTATGACTTTTTGTTAGCCATTAGTCATTAGTTATTGGTCATTGGTCATTGGTCAAGAGTTATTCTTCTCTGCTCCACAAACCCCTGTTAAAAATAATTAGGATAAGAGACGGGGCTAATCAAATAAATCCCAAATCTCAAATTGATATGACTTCGACATTACCCGGGCCTGAACCTCATCAAAGCGATTCCGCTAACACTGAGGCAAATTCTCTCAGTTGGGAGGAAGAACTGAATAGCGCTATTTTCAGTTTTGAAGACATTCAGACAGAACTGAACTATAAACAAGCACAAACGGCGCTGCGAAACTTGGTAGCCAATCTCGACCTCACCCCCCAAGAAAAAACTGGATTGGAAACGGAAATTGCTGATTTGGAAACCATGCTGGGGAAGTTAGACCGGATGGTGGTGCAGATTGCGACTTTTGGCATGGTGGGACGTGGTAAGTCTTCGCTACTCAATTCTTTGGTTGGACAAACAGTATTTGAAACTGGGCCGCTGCACGGTGTCACCCGGACTGCACAAACAGTTAATTGGAGTATTAGTGAGGAAGCGATTGGAGAAAGTGAACGGGCTTTGCGGGTTACTCTCCCTGGTGTAGGTCAATCGCAGGTGGAATTAATTGATACTCCTGGGTTAGATGAAGTAGATGGTGCAACCCGTGCTGCATTAGCTGAACAGATTGCAAAACTTGCGGATTTGATTTTGTTTGTGATTTCTGGGGACATGACAAAGCTAGAATACTCCGCCCTTTCTCAGTTGCGGGAAGTTGGTAAACCGATAATTTTGGTGTTTAACAAAGTAGACCAGTATCCAGAAGCAGACCGGATGGCTATTTATCACAAAATTCGGGATGAAAGGGTGCGGGAATTACTCACACCTTTAGAAATTGTCATGGCTGCGGCATCGCCATTGGTGAAGACGGCAATTCGTCGCCCTGATGGGACTAGGGGCATACAGCTACGTACAGGGAATGCCCAGGTTGAAGAACTGAAGCTGAAAATCTTGGAGATTCTGCATCGTGAGGGTAAAGCCTTGGTTGCTCTTAATACCATGCTTTATGCCGACGTTGTAAATGAGCAGTTAATCGAGCGAAAACTGATGATTCGGGAACAGAATGCTAATCAGTTGATTTGGAAGGCTGTGATGACTAAGGCATTAGCGATCGCACTTAATCCTGTAACTGTGGTAGATATTCTTAGTAGTGTAGTTATTGATATTGCTCTAATTTTGGGTTTATCTAAGCTCTATGGCTTCTCTATGACCGAAGCCGGCGCTGTCCAACTGCTACAAAAAATCGCCCTGAGTATGGGCGGAATCGGTGCTAGTGAACTACTGGCAAATTTGGGCTTGAGTGGATTAAAAACTTTACTTGGGATCTCTGCAACAGCTACAGCAGGTCTTGCCCTTGGCCCTTATATATCGGTGGCGCTGACCCAAGCGGGAGTAGCTGGTGTTTCTTCTTACGGAATTGGACAAGTTACCAAAGTTTATTTAGCCAACGGCGCGACTTGGGGGCCTGATGGGCCGAAAGCAGTCATTAATCGAATTTTGGCAAACCTGGATGAAACTTCAATCCTCAACCGGATTAAAGACGAATTGCTTTACAAGGTAAAACTCAGAAAGTGATGCATATAAGTGCGGGATATAGAATTTATTCTGAATTCTGACTCCTGACTCCTGAATTCTGTTTCGATAAAATAAAAATTTCTAAATATCTAATCCAACAACCATTAACTCAGGTGGATGTTCAACATTAAACTGGTAATATATCTCTCGTCGCTCTTGGGGTGGAAGAGTTAACTGCCATTCTAAAATCCCCATTTCACCAAGTTGAATTTGTGGGCTACTACGGCTGAGGCGCACTTTAATTTGCTCGTTGCGGCTAACTGGCAATTGTTCAGTTACCTTCAGATTTACTTCTTTATCGAGTAAGTTAGTAATTATCAACCGATAACTATAAGTAATCCGGCGTTGGTTGCTAATCAATCTTTTGTCTACCAGGCGTTCAACTAAATCGCGCTCAATTTTCAAACCTTCATCCATCCCTAAATTGAGTTTGAATTCTTGTCCTGGTGCAATATTTTCTAACTGAGTTGTCCCAATAAAAACATTGTTACGGAAAATATTCGCTTTCCCTGGTAACAAAGTTGCACCATTGGGATTATTTTTCACATTTGCTTGCAGATAAGCAAAACTTACCAAACGCGGCATTGCCACATAATCAAAGTTACAAGGATAGTCATCATTAAAAATTGTCGTTTTATGAGGTGCGCCATCACTAGGAATGTTACCGCCACCATTCAATTTAAAGGTAACTACACTCCCTTCTTTGGATACTTCTGCTGTAACAGTTTCTGCTTGGATAAGAACATCCTGTGCAACTTCGTCTTCTCCTTGCCAATCTGTTCTGGCAACAGAAGCAGGTGGTTCTGGTATGGTAGGTAGCAGTGGTCGCTGTTGTGTAGACAATTGTCGCTGTCGTAACATTTGTGGACGTGGCGCATCAATATACCAAGGTTCAAGTTTAGGTGGGAGAGTGCCTAATCCCGGTTTAGCCGTAGAAAGGGTGAGATTTGCACCAATCCAATCTTCGCCACTGCTTTGAGTGATTTCTGCAAGGTAGCCCAGATGCACAATATCGCTGGTAGTGCTAAAGCGCAAGTCATAAAGCGGAGTCCAACTGGCGCGATTTACTATGTAAGACACCTCTAATTCAAATTCGCCTTCACCCGCTACTTCAACTCCTACAACTATGCTCAAACTTTCTTTAGGATGGGGTGTTTGGATTTTTTGCAATGAGGCGCGGAGTGCTTGCAGTTCTTTATCTAATTCCTGCTGTTGGGTTTTGCATTCTCCAGATGCGATCGCATATTCACTATACTGGCTTCCGAGAAAGTTCAAAAAATCCAAAGTTTCGCTCAGGCTAAGATTTTTCCGAGACAAACTTTGTGCAAAGGGTTCTTCTGTTTTTTCACGTAACCCGGCGATAAAACTAGACTGCAATGCTAAAGCATCGACTTGCGCTTGCAGGTGGCGTTTTTCCGCTTCTAGCTGCTCAATTTGCCTTGTCAAATGTGCGACTCGCTCCGCCACAGGTTCAGTAGTGTAAATGCGATCGCTACTCACTCCTATCAAACGCACTGCCACTGTCCCTGTACCACTAACCCTGACAGACTCGGTTTCTAGAGTCTCTGGTACTGAGGTAATTACTAATTCCTGTTCAATTCCTGTTAAATCAACTACACCCCGTCGTGTAACCAATGCTCTGTCAGCATACACTGTAACAGCTACAATCTCGCTTTGTACTGTTTTGCGCCAAGATGGTGTTTCCGGGTTAACCACTGCCAGTCTTCCCCCATTTTTAATTGATTCTGCTGGTTAATTGTCAATGGTTCCCGGTCTAACAGTCAACCCCTTGGGGTAATTCGTAATTCGTAATTCGTAATTCGTAATTACGCTCTCTACGAGACGCTAAAAGCGTAGGTTGCTTCTCTGTAAGAGTACGCGGACTCGCTTTGCGCGTCGCTAACGTAATTCGTAATTACTCTCTAATTGGTTCAAACGTACTATTAGGAGGATCGGTGTTTTGATCTACAAAATTCCTTGCAGCAGTGAGGAGATAATCATAATAGGTACGAGCGACGATAGATAGCTGCTTTCCGCCTGGGTAAACCATGTACCAATTTCGCTGAATGGGAAAGTGTTGGACATCTAAAATGCTAAAATCTGAAGCGTCTAATAGTAAAGTATGACGAGATAAAACCGAAATTCCTAAACCACCTGCGATCGCTTGTTTAATTGCTTCGTTACTTCCCAATTCCAGCTTTACTTTTACTGTCACCCCTTGTTCTTCAAATAGGCTTTGAACAGCGCGACGAGTTCCTGAACCTGGTTCTCGCATAATAAAAGGTTGGTTAGACAGGCGTTGGATCGGAATATTTTTTTCCTTGGATAACGGATGATTAACTGGTGCAAAGACTATCAAAGGATTTTCTAAAAATGCCTCACAATTCACATCCATATTGTCTGGAACTTGACTCATAATATATAAGTCGTCCAGATTCTGACTCATCCGTTCCAAAATTTGTTCGTGATTAGTTACTTGCAAAGAAATATCAATCCCTGGATAAAGTTCGCAAAACGGCCCCAACAAACGTGGGATAAAATATTTTGCTGTTGTAATTACTGCCAAGCGTAATTGTCCCTGTTTTAGCCCTTTTAAATCTGCCACCTTCATTTCATACTGGGCTATATTTCCAAAAATCTGCCGACAAGTGGCAAATAATTCTCGTCCCGCCTCGGTGAGATATAACCGCTTCCCCACTTGCTCAAATAATGGCAACCCTACCGATTTTGTGAGTTGCTTGATTTGCATAGAAACGGTAGGTTGGGTGAGAAACAATTCCTCAGCAGCGCGAGTAAAGCTACTGTGCCGTGCCGCCGCCTCGAATACCTTTAACTGGTGCAGCGTCGCTTGCTTCAAAGGTGCTTCTCCTGTAAATAGCTATTCATCGATATAAAACTAGTATTACTGAACAGTTACAAATGCTATAGGAATCATATTTGATTTTTGAACAAAATTAGATATTGTAGGGTGTGTTAGAACGCAATTCGTAACGCACCATCATCAAGAGTTTGGTGCGTTATGCTGTCACTAACACAACGCCAGTGACGCTCCTGCGTCGCTACCGCTACGCTAACGCTCAAGTCGGCAAACCCGCCCACACGACTGGCTCCCATACGTATCTTTTCAGAAATCAAATACTAGTCCTATATAGGAATACTCATAGAAAGTTACGAATTCTATTATAGATAAAACTCTATTATTTCTATTAAAATAAAGGTATTTTGTTTATGGATTTAAGAAGCTATTATCAGAACAACAAGAAAAGCGTAAGATTCCTTCCACTTTCTGATGAATGATGATTTTCTTAAATTCATCTATCATCATTCATCATTCCATAATTCTTCGGCAATTGTTGTCGGGAGCTTGGTTAAATCTGGTAATCTTAGTACCTCAATTTCGGCAACCTGTTCTTTCTCTTTAATATTCACTGGTAAGTTTAACGGTTGGTGTTTTTCTATCCAGCAGCTTGCTAATGGTAAGGTTTGCTCCATTTCATCTAGCGGTCGGGGAATTACCATCACTGCATTTAATTCTCCAATGCGTTCTGCCTCAAACATTCCCGCTTCCACTGCTACCGCCACATTTGCTACGGAACCACGAATAATGGCTGTACACAAACCCGCACCAATTTTTTCATAAGCTGCTAAATGAACATCGGCAGCTTTAAGCATGGCATCACACGCACCTACCATCGCTGGAAATCCTCGCGTTTCTACTAAACCAATTGCTTGATTACTCAGACGGCTGTAATTGCCCTCCTCCATCAATTTAGTGAAACGGGCTGTGATGGGAAGCACTATATCTAAATTAGGATAAGGTCGAGGAATTACCAAGCTAGAAATCAGCTGACCAAACTGTTCAGCCGTTTGGACACCAGATTCTACCGCCAGACGCACGTCAGCAATTCCACCCCGGACGATCGCAGTACAATGACCACTACCAATTTTTTCATACCCAACTAGGTGAACTCCTGCTGATTTCAGCATCATATCCGCCGTCCCAACGATCGCGGGAAAGCTGCGGGTAGAAACTAAACCCAAAGCAGTGTCCTGAAAGGTTTCATAACTACTTGCTCCCTGGATGGAATTCATAGACCGTTGATTAGATGTTTCCATGTGAACTTTCCCAGATAATCATAAAGCCGACAACTTACAATTAACACTTACTCAGACTAATCGTCAGAGTTTGGGTCGCTCAAGGATTGTCTATGGGGAAACAATGTAGTCAACAGTCTGTGTATGCTCCCTTGTCCATAAATTTGAGTGCCAAAACCGTTAGCGGATTCTGTAGTTAGCTGATTGGGGTCTGAGTCATGTTTTATAGACTCTTGGATGGGTTCTGGTAAGGGGGGTTCAGCATCCTTGGCTGGTTCTTCCACGGGAGGAGGCTGGCTTTCTGGAGTGGCGGGAGATTTAAAGTAAGAAATCGACTTATTTTGTTTGAAATCCACAAAAGCCGCAGCTGAGAAGTTAGTTGAGGAAGTTACCTTTTCCTTAACTCCCCCTGAGCCATTTTCCTCTTCCTTCTGCGGTGGCGTACTTGTAGCTGTGGGGTTATTAGCAGATGGTTCAGGCTGATTTGTTTGAGCAATTTGCCGACTGGTGTCTCCTAAAATCGAACCAGGTGGAACTACTTGTCCAGGTTCAACTGAATAGTTAAAAACTGTTGTTGCTGAACCAATACAAGCATTTGCTCCAATTTTGCCCTTGCCAACCATCAAAAAACCGGCTCCCAGGTTTGCCCCTGCTTCTACCTCTAAGGTTCCTTCATGGACTTGGAGAATTGCTCCCATGCCAATACAGACCCCTGGCCCAATGACGATCTTGCTGTTTTCAGCCGCTTGGAGGATGACCCCAGGTGCAAGTACTGCGCTTGGATGAATAGTCACCTCACCACTAATGTAAGAATCAAAGTTATTGCTGAGGCGCAGTGACAGCAAAGACATGAAAAATTTAACCTCAGAAGCCGGAAGAAAATAAAGAGTTAGGAGTTGGTGAGAAATTGGGAGTTAGAAGTTATGAGTTAGAAGTGTGGGAATTTTTAAGATTAGAGTTTTGATTCAAAGCTTATTCTTAACTCCTAATTCCTAACTCCTAATTCCTTAAGGTCGTTGAATAATCGTTTCCAATACCCGCCGCTTGGCTTTGGGGTCAATACCAATTAAGCGCACATATTCTCCTTGGTATTCCCCGAGGTGTCTTTCTACGGCTGCGATCGCTTCTCTTTCTGAGGAGGCTTGAATTTGACCAGTACTAGTCCACGAACCAGTCCGGAACCGCCGTTGGTCTACGTGTTCAATGCTAATTTTAGAGCCACTAGCCAATAATTGCCGCAGTTGATCTACTACTTCAGTAGTCAAGCGGGTACTGGTAGCTGTTGCTGTTGCGGTAGCCGAGGGTGTACTGCTAGTAAATGATTTTTCACTGCCAGAGGAGGCTACTTGACTATTTGGACGTTGAATAATTGTCTCTAATACCCGCCGTTTGGCTTTGGGGTCAATACCAATTAAGCGCACATATTCCCCTTGGTATTCGCCAAGGTGTCCTTCTACGGCTGCGATCGCTTCTCTTTCTGAGGAGGCTTGAATTTGACCGGTACTAGTCCACGAACCAGTCCGAAACCGCCGTTCGTCTACGTGTTCAATGCTAATTTTATAACCACCAGCCAATAATTGCCGTACTTGATCTACTACTTCAGTACTCAACCGGTTACTGGTAGCTGTTGCCGTAGCCCTGCCAGAGCCTCCACTGCTGCTAGTAAATGATGATTTCTGACTACCAGAGGTAGCTACTTGACCATTTGGACGTTGAATAATGGTTTCTAATACCCGCCGTTTGGCTTTGGTGTCAATGCCAATTAAACGTACATACTCACCTGGATGGCTTTCTATACATTCTTCCAAGGCAGAGATTACTTGATTGGTGGATGTTGCATCAATTGGCTTGCAACTAGTCCAGGAACCAGTACGGAAGCGGCGCTCATCTACGTGTTCTACGCCAATTTTGTAACCACTTGCCAAAAGTTGACGGATTTGGTCTAGAGTTTCGCCATTGACTTTGCCACTGCCAGAACTGCTACCGTTACCATTACCATTGCTGTAGCTGCCATTGCTATGACTACTATTAGGAGCTTTAAAACTGGTAGCTGGTTTAGCATCACCATCCGGGCGTTGGATGATGGTTTCTAACACCCGTCGTCTACCTTTGTCAATCCCAAACAGTCGGACATACTCGCCGCTATGGTCTGTTACACAGCTTTCTAATGCTGCGATCGCTTCACCGAGGGATCTCGGTTCGATTGGTTGGCAGCTAGTCCAAGAACCCGTGCGGAACCGTCTTTGGTCTACGTGTTCTGTGCCAATCTTATATCCTTGTTCCAATAGATAGCGTAACTGCTCTATTGTTTCTGCACCCAAGCTATTGCTCGCCACTTCACTACTCCTTTCCAACTCTAAAACAGTAATACCACTACCTGTATAAGATTTAGCGTTCTCATCCCGAATGGGTGCTATACATTTGCTATCCGCAGCACAAAGATAACCAGCTCGTAGCGCCTGATTAATCCCAACCACATGATGAGCAAATTCCTTATCCTGATCTTGCACATCTGGCAAGCGGTCAGCTTGCTGCTGGCTAGTAATTACCGCTCCCGAAGGCACATACTTACCTGGGGGAATTTCTACGTCTTGAATCAAAGCGTGCATCATCACGATGCAACCTGCGCCTACCCTGGCATTAAACACTGTAGAGCGAAAGCCAATGAAGGAATTGTCCCCTACATAAGCTGGCCCATGAATTAAAGCCATATGGGTAATGCAAGTATTTTTACCTACCCATACCGAGTATTTCTCTTGGTCATCTCCAATTACTCGACCTTGCTCTAACCCATGAATAACTACACCATCTTGAATATTGGTGTTTTCACCAAGATAAAAAGGTGTGCCTTCATCCGCTCTAATCGTAGTCCCCGGAGCAACGATTACATTTGCACCTATTCGTACATCCCCAATCACATTGGAGAATGAGTGTACAAAAGCAGTTTGATGGATTTTGGGTTCAGCTAAATTCCTTGACCACGGAGTTGGGGGTGCTGCCGTGCTGCGGACTGCCATTGCGAGATTCCTCCTATATTGTCATTAGTCATTATGTCCGTTGTCATTTGTCCTTTGTTATTCACTAATGACTAATGACCAATGATTAATGACTAAATGACTATCAATATTGATCTTTTTTGCTGTAAATGAGGCGATCTTCAACATAAATAGTATCTATGATCGCCACCACTGCTGCATCTAATGGACGCTGTTCGTTGCCAACAACTTGACGAGCGGCACTACCACGAGTGATGAGTACCCACTCATCTACTCCTGCTCCCACAATATCTGCTGCTACTTCATACTCTGGTAGGATATTGCCGTTTTCATCTACTAATTGTAACAACAGTAGTTTCACACCTCTGAGAGTTGGATCTTTTTGGGTGCTAACTACTGTGCCGCGAACTTTGGCAATTTGCATTACAAATTACGGTCTTCTACCGAAAGGACGAATTGCGTTCACATTTTCCCGGAATTGCTCTACGTCTTCTGTATAACGAATTGGTAGGACGTATTCCAAGTTTTCGTGAGGACGAGCAATGATGTGAGTCGAAAGCACTTGTCCACCGTTGACTCGCTTCACTGATTCAACACCTGCGGCTACGGAAGCTTGCACTTCCGATACGTCACCCCGAACAATTACGGTAACTCGACCGCTACCGATTTTTTCATAACCGACTAGAGTCACACGAGCCGCTTTCACCATCGCATCAGCAGCTTCCACTACTGCTGGAAAGCCCAGCGTTTCAACCATTCCCACTGCAATTGACATTAGTTTTAATCCCTATTTAAAGTTTTTAGCTTCGGACAAAAGTGATGCTCAAAAAGGTAAAGAGCGTTAATTACTTTTTTTAAACAGTTTTTAGGTACGGAACTGTTCTACAGCTTCTGTGTAACGAATCGGCAAGACGTATTCCAGGTTCTCGTGAGGACGAGCAATGATGTGAGTAGATAATACTTCACCACCAAAGACTCTTTTCGCCGCTTCAACCCCAGCAGCAACAGAAGCTTGCACTTCCGATACATCTCCCCGAACTATCACGGTGACGCGAGCGCTACCAATTTTTTCATAACCTACTAAGGTGACACGGGCAGCTTTCACCATCGCATCAGCAGCTTCCACCACTGCTGGAAAGCCCTTCGTTTCAATCATTCCAACTGCAATTGGCATCGCAGAACTCCTACAAAATTAATGCAATCTGTACTGTCGTTTGAATTTTTTGACGGGGAGAGCCTAATCTTATAGCTAAGAAAACACTTCCAAATTAAGCATAGGAAAGCTTGGCGTTCCTGGCAATACAAATTACTATAATAGTTTATGATAAGAAAGTTTTAAAAAACTTAACAAAAATTCATCCAGGCTTTTGAGCAATTAAAGTTTACTGAATTACTTGAGCAGCCACTTATGCTTTATAATTTCTTTATCACATTTAGAAAACGACATTCATAACCAAGGCTAATTCTATCTAGCGAGGTAGGAGCGGCGGCTGTATCTTTTACTGTATCTATCTTTTCTCATATTTTGCTGTATGTACAACGACTAGGTAAAAAGTATATAATTTTTTCAAATGTATCGTATAAAGTACTCTGCTTCAAGTAGAAATACAAATGTAAAAACAGAGGTAAGGTTAAGGCGAGTAAATGCTTTTACGTATGTAAAGTTATATTTTACCGAAGTGTAGTAAGGTAAGGCGAAGTAAAAATACTTTTGATAATTTACTTCAAACAATAATAAAAAAATGTTGATGTTTTCCTAAATTAATCTTTTAAATAAATAATGTTTGGAAAGATTTTTTAAAATAAAGGCTGAGTCATCAAGGTAAATTTAAATGGATCAATTTCTATTTTCAACAAGTTGGTTTTTGCCTTTATATAGCTTATTAGGCGCAGTTTTGACGTTGCCCTGGGGAATAGGAATAATTCAGCGAACAGGGCCAAGACCTGCGGCATACATCAACTTTTTGACAACTGTTGTGGCTTTTGTCCATAGTCTGTTTGTGTTTAAAAATATCTGGGATAGAGAACCAGAAAAGTTACTAGTGCCCTGGTTTAAAGCTAGTGATTTAGACTTATCTTTTACCTTGGAACTCTCAGCAGTCAGCATTGGGGCAACAGTTTTAATTACAGGTTTAAGCTTACTGGCACAAGTTTACGCTCTGGGTTATATGGAGAAAGACTGGTCGCTGGCACGTTTTTTTGCGCTGCTGGGATTTTTTGAAGCAGCGTTGAGTGGTTTAGCAATCAGTGATTCTTTGTTTCTTAGCTATACCCTTTTAGAAGTTCTGACGCTTTCAACTTACTTGTTAGTGGGATTCTGGTATGCTCAACCCCTAGTAGTGACGGCGGCGCGAGATGCATTTTGGACTAAACGGGTAGGAGACTTGTTGCTGCTGATGGCTGTGGTGACGCTTTCTACTTTAGCCGGGAGTTTGAACTTCTCAAATTTATATGAGTGGGCGCAAACAGCTAATTTAAGCCCAGTGACATCAACATTGCTGGGTTTGGCGTTAATTGCTGGGCCGGCGGGGAAATGCGCCCAATTTCCCCTGCACCTGTGGTTAGATGAGGCGATGGAAGGGCCAAACCCAGCTTCGGTAATGCGAAACTCGCTGGTAGTCGCTGGTGGCGCATATTTACTGTATAAATTTCAGCCATTGTTAGCACTGTCGCCAGTTGCCTTGAATGCTTTGGTAATCATGGGTACGGTGACAGCTATTGGGGCAACATTAGTATCTATAGCTCAAATTGACATTAAACGATCGCTATCTCATTCCACCAGTGCATACATGGGGTTAGTGTTTCTAGCGGTGGGGTTACAGCAAGGGGGTGTAGCCTTGATGTTGCTGTTAACTCATGCGATCGCTAAAGCATTATTATTTATGAGTTCCGGTTCAATCATATTAACTACCCAAAGTCAAGACCTAACAGAAATGGGCGGACTGTGGTCACGGATGCCAGCTACCACCACCGCCTTTATTGTCGGTTCGGCGGGGATGGTGACAGTGCTACCACTGGGAGGCTTCTGGGCAATGTTAGCATGGGCTGACGGTTTCGTAAATATTAGCCCTTGGGTGATTGGGGTTTTATTATTAGTCAATTGCTTGACAGCATTGAACTTAACCAGAGTTTTCAGATTAGTCTTCTGGGGGAAACCACAACAAAAGACCCGTCGCACGCCAGAAGTTGGTTGGCAAATGGCCTTCCCGATGGTTACTCTCATAGTCTTGACTCTGCTTTTACCTTTGATGCTACAGCAATGGTACTTATTACCAGATTGGGCAAGTATTAATTGGTATGTAGCATTAGCCTTGTTTGCTTCTACAGTACTGGGAATAGTTGCAGGATCTACAGTTTATCTGCACAAAGCTTGGTCAAGATCCAGATTTTTGGCGTGGAGATTTGTGCAAGACTTATTAGGTTATGATTTTTATATTGACCGAGTTTATCTCCTAACGGTAGTGAGCGCAGTCGCACTACTATCTAGAGTTTCTGCTTGGAGCGATCGCTATTTAGTTGATGGTTTAGTAAACTTAGTTGGGTTTGCGACGATTCTGGGCGGACAAACTTTAAAGTACAGCATTTCTGGGCAATCTCAGGGCTATATGTTGACCATCCTCGCAGTTGTCAGCGTCCTGGTTTTCTTCATCGGCTGGTCATCGGGTTTACTAGATAAATTGCCTTTTTAAAGAGGTTGGCACAAATAAATTTAATTAGTGGGGGTTGTGATTTGTCATTTGTCGTCATTAGGAAAACTCTTCCCCCATTACCCATTCCCAATTCCCCATTATCCACTTGCTTATGCTTAGTGTTTTAATTCTAGTGCCGTTAATCGGTGCGGCTTTAATTGGTTTCTCGCCCTCTGGCATCAATGGGAAATTTGCCCGTGGGGTAGCTTTAGTCTTTGCCACTATCGCTTTCTTGTGGACAATCGTATTAGTAATTCAGTTCCATCCAGGCGAAGTCACTCAACAATTTGCCGAGTCTGTCCCTTGGATAGATGTCTTAGGTTTAAACTATAACCTGGGAATCGATGGTTTATCTTTGCCACTGCTGGTTTTGAATGGACTATTAACTTCTATTGCCATCTACAGCAGCGATGAATCTCTACAGCGTCCTAAATTTTATTACTCTTTGATCCTATTATTAAGCGCTGGGGTAACTGGAGCTTTTCTGGCACAGGATTTACTGTTATTTGTCCTGTTTTACGAATTGGAACTAATTCCTCTGTATCTATTGATAGCTATTTGGGGTGGGGAAAAGCGGGGTTATGCAGCGACAAAATTTCTCATTTATACCGCCGTTTCGGGAATCTTGATTTTAGCAAGTTTCCTCGGCATGGTTTGGCTGAGTGGTTCCTCTAACTTTGCACTAGCAACCTTAAACACTACGACTTTACCTTTAGCGACACAGCTTTTACTGCTAGCGGGGATTTTGATCGGTTTCGGGATTAAAATTCCCTTAGTTCCCTTCCATACTTGGTTGCCAGATGCTCACGTTGAAGCTTCCACACCCATTTCCGTACTATTGGCTGGGGTGCTGTTGAAGTTGGGAACCTACGGCTTACTGCGGTTTGGCATGAACTTGTTACCAGAAGCTTGGGCTTATGTGGCTCCTTGGTTAGCGACTTGGGCAGTGGTGAGTGTACTGTATGGTGCATCCTGCGCGATCGCTCAAACCGATATGAAAAAAATGGTAGCATACAGTTCTATTGGACACATGGGCTATGTGCTGTTAGCGACGGCTGCGGCGACACCATTAAGCGTATTAGGTGCTGTTATGCAGATGATTAGCCACGGGTTGATTTCCGCCATGCTATTTTTGCTGGTAGGGGTTGTGTATAACAAAGCCGGAAGCCGAGATTTAGATGTTCTCCAAGGATTGCTGAACCCAGAACGAGGTATGCCCGTAATTGGTAGCCTAATGGTTTTGGGAGTGATGGCCAGCGCTGGGATACCAGGAATGGTCGGGTTTATTTCCGAATTCATCATTTTTCGCGGCAGTTTCCCAGTTTTTCCAGTCCAAACGCTACTATCAATGCTTGGTACTGGTTTAACTGCGGTTTACTTTTTGATCCTCCTCGACCGTGCCTTTTTTGGTCGCTTGTCTGCACAAGTTACTAACTTACCACGTGTCTATTGGAGCGATCGCATCCCAGCTGCAATTTTAGCTGTACTGATTGTGATTTTCGGCATTCAACCCGCTTGGTTAGCACGCTGGACTGAACCAACAATTACAGCAATGGTGAATAGCCAAAACGTAGTATTAGCAGTGTCCTTGGATAAAGCAATGGGGAATGGGGATTAGGGATTAGGGACTGGAGATGAGGGACTGGGGATGAGGGAAGATTTTTCCTAATACGTAATACACGATTCCCAATACCTAGTACCCAGTACCCAGTACCCAGTACCCAATATCCCAATCCCTATACTTTTTGGAGAGATGGCAATGGTAACTATTAAAAAGAAAGCGGTTCATAATCCTTTAGCTGAGTATATTGAACGTCTGCAAAAAGGAGAAGCATTACTCCCTGATAGTCCAGAAAATGTACTAGAAGTTGTTGGTATTCTTAAAAGCTATGGTGTAGTTTTAGATGCCTACTCAAAAAATCTTAACTATATTGCCGAGCATCAGTTTTTAGTATTTTTCCCATTTTTTAAATATTTTAATGGAGAAGTTTCTTTTAAAAAATTACTCCGTCACTGGTGGCATGACCGCATTAATTTTGAATATGCCGAGTATTGCATGAAAGGTATGATGTGGCACGGTGGCGGTGGACTAGATACCTATTTAGATACAACAGAATTTAAAGAAAGAGCGCAAGCCGTTATCGCCGCAAAATTTAAAAATAATCCCTTAGTTCCCGGTATTAACCAGCTATTTCCAGATTTCTTAACAGAATACTTACGTGTCTCTGCTTACTACACAGGTTTAGGTCAATTCTGGCGAGTAATGGCTGATATGTTCCTTAGCTTATCAGACCGTTACGACCAAGGCGAAATTAAATCGATTCCCCAGGTTGTAGACCACATTAAAACAGCGTTAGTGGCAAATGCGTCAAACCCAATTACCTACGCCGTCAAAATTCGAGGTGAAGTCTATGAAATCATTCCTAAAAGCGTTGGTTTGACCTTCTTAGCAGATACAGCAATACCTTATGTAGAAGCAGTCTTCTTTCGGGGAACTCCTTTCCACGGTACAGTTTCATACAACGCCCAAGGATATCAAATTCCCCCAGATCAAACCCGATTTCAGTATGGCGCATTGTATGCCGATCCTTTACCCATCGGCGGCGCGGGTATTCCTCCCACCTTGTTAATGCAGGATATGCGTCATTATCTTCCAGAGTATTTGCACGAAATTTATCGTCGTAGTCTTCGGGGTGAAGATGATTTGCGGGTACAAATTTGCATGAGTTTCCAAAAATCGATGTTTTGTGTTACCACAGCAACGATTTTGGGATTGATGCCTCATCCTTTGGACACTAAAGACCCAAATGAAGAGAAAAATAATCGAGTTTATTTAGAGAAGTGGATGAGTCGGTTAGAAACTTCGCAGTTGCTGAATGTGAATAAATAGGTAAAGATTAGGCTTCTGGTTCAATGCCGAGCGATCGCAATTGGGCAGTTAAGCGATCGGCTCTTTGGCTTTCCTGTTCGGCTCTTTCGTCACCAGTTAACAACAAATTACCTTGCAAATCCCACCAACGCAACCAGGGTAATTGGACATTTTGATAAACTTCATGCCAAATACCTAACTCAATTCCCAAAGGAGCAATAGTATAATGTCCCCGTTCATTTGCTGTTAATAACTGATATTTTCCTCCAATTAATTCATAAACTTCTACACTGGCTTTGTTCACTTCATAAATGCCATAATAAGCCGGATGAATTACTTGCTCGTAAATCCAAAATTTGCCTTGAAAAGGGGTTTTGTCTCGCTCCTCATTACCATCCCCAGAGACAAATTCTAAAGCAATCAAAGGGGCAATAAATTCTCGCCACAGTACATAAGACCTCCGCGTTTGTCCATCGAGCAAGGGCGGTACATTTGGTACATAAAACCAATCTGGTGCTTCTGCGCCTTTTTCTAGGGGGTCTGTCAACCGCCAGTAAATACCTAAGTCCTGACCTATACAATATTCACCTTCAGGGTGTAATTGTTTGAGGACGGGTGTAATTGAGTCAGTCAGTAAAATGCTTTGGGGATGCTCTTGCCAATTTTTCACGAAAGTACCATTAGACTCTGGTAGCTGAGTATGGTCTGGGAAAGGAGTGAGGGTGGTGGATGGATCGGTTGCAGAGGTCATAAAACTACCTTTGCAGGAGTAAGGGTTGTTTTTAAGTTTAGCTTGCTATTAAACTTCTGGTTCAATGCCGAGCGATCGCAATTGAGCAGTCAAGCGATCGGCTCTTTGGCGTTCTAATTCCGCCCTTTGGCTTTCTAATTCCGCCCTTTGGCTTTCCTGTTCGGCTCTTTCCTCACCACTCAACAACAAATTACCTTGCAAATCCCACCAGCGCAACCAAGGTAATTCTGCATTCTGATAAACTCCTTGCCAAATACCTAACTCAACTCCCAAAGGCGCAATGGGATAATGTCCCCGTTCATTTGCTGGTAAAAGTTGATATTGGCTTTCAATAATGTGGTACATTTCCACACTGGCTTTATTCACTTCATAAATGCCATAAAAAGCCGGATGAATCACTTGCTCATAAATCCAAAATTTGCCCTTCCAAGGAGTTTTGTCTCGCTCTTCACTACCATCCCCGGAGACAAATTCCAATACAATTAAAGGAGCAATGTGTTCTTGCCAAAGCACATAAGAACGGCGCATTTGCCCATTCAGTGTAGGCGGTACATTCGGGACATAGAACCAATCGGGAGCTTCTGCACCTCGTTCTGGCGGGTCAGTAATGCGCCAGTAGATGCCACTATCTTGACCTATGCAATATTGCCCGTCAAGATGACGTTTTTGCAATACTGGTTTAATGGACTCCGTTATTAGAATGCTTTGGGGATGTTCCTGGAAGTTTTTCACGAAGGTGCCATCAGACTCTGGAAGTTGAGTGTGGTCTGGAAGTGTAGTACTAGTAGCTGGATTCGTTGCAGTCATAAGGCTACCCTCGCGTTTTTCGTGAGGTTTGTTATTTAGTCTACCAAAGGTAAGCACAAACAGAAATTTGAAAAAACTAAGTATTCTAGTCTGCGGGAACACTTAATAGCGATCGCTAAGGATATTTCTGAATAATAAATTACCGGGTCAGTTAAAAGAGTCCTTTTCCCAGTAGGGAATCAGAGCTACTCAATTGCTTTATCGGGTAATTTATTTTCCGGAAATCACCTAAACGATAATCTCAAAGTACGCGCAGTAAACTAGGAATGCTTTCAATCGCTGACAAATTCCGAATTTCTGCCAAAGCTTGCCGAAAATTACCCTCCCGCACATCATGGGTAACAACCACAATCTCTGCAAGTTCCCCTTGAAAGCCAGTTTGAACAATTGACTCTAAGCTAACGCCATAGTTACCAAAGCAAGTCCCCAATTTACCAATAACTCCAGGTTGATCGTTCGTGAGGAAACGGGCATAAAACCGAGTTATCAGTTCTGCCATCGGCGCAATTTGGCAATATTCTTGATGTCCACAAGTTAATAATGGATTTGCAACTGCTGTATTGGTTTTGAGGACAGCAACTAAATTCAAGATATCTGATGTGACAGCACTGGCGGTTGCACCAGCACCAGCACCGGGGCCGAAAAACATGACCTGACCGATGGGTTCTCCTTCGACAAGAATGGCATTGTAAACGCCGTTGATGCTAGCCAAAGGGTGGGCTTGGGGGACTAAGGTAGGGTGAACTCTGACGGAGAGGGGAGATGAGGGAGTATCACGTTTAGCGATCGCTAACAATTTAATCACAAATCCCAATTTTTCGGCGTAGGCAATATCTGTTTTGCTAACTTGCCGAATCCCCTCAGTATAAACGTCTTGTAAGTTGATACGTCCACCAAAGCTTAATGATGCGAGGATGGCAATTTTATCTGCTGCGTCTAAGCCATCAACATCAGCTGTCGGGTCAGCCTCCGCATAACCCAAGCGCTGGGCATCAGCTAAGACATCGTTGAAGTTGCTGCCTTCTGTTTGCATCCGCGTCAGGATGTAGTTTGTTGTACCGTTCACGATACCTGTGACAGTGTGAATCCGGTTAACACTTAAAGACTGCTTCAGGGGTTGAATCACCGGAATCCCACCACCTACAGCAGCTTCTAGCATCACGTATACGCCGACTTGATTGGCTGTTGTGAAAATTTCTGCCCCAAAGCGGGCGATCGCTGCTTTATTGGCGGTGACTACATGCTTGCCATTACTTAAAGCTTTGAGGATGAGCGATCGCGCCGGCTCCAATCCGCCCATCACCTCGACAACTATATCTACCGCCGGATCGTTGACAATCGCTTCTAAATCTGTCGTTAATACATCCGTAGATAATTCTACTGCACGGGGTTTATCGAGCGATCGTACTCCCACCCGATAGATTTCTATCTCTTGCAACAAAGGGTGACGACCAACCCTATCTTGCAACAACTGCACTGTTCCCGTTCCCACGGTGCCTAGTCCCAGTATTCCTAGTTTCACACCCACAATTTCTGCACCCAATTTCACAAATAACAATTGTAGGTAGAGCATTTGCCCTACCTACTGATTATCCTGCTTCCTTTGTCATTTGTCCTTCGTCTTTTGTCATTTGTCCTTTGTCATTGGTATTTACAAATGACTAATGACCAATGACTAATGACCAAAATGGCCAATGACTAACTTTAGTAAGTTTCTACGTGCCAGCGACCACCTTTCTTGAGTTGCTTCTGGTAATCACTCCAGGTTACGCCTTCCTTAGCAGCAGCAGCAGTTAAAGCTGCATCAATACCTTCTTCCATACCTCGCAAACCGCAGATGTAGGTGTGGGTTTTTTCATTTTTAATCAACTGCCACAATTCATCAGCATGTTCTGCTACGCGGTCTTGAATATACATTCTACCGCCTTGGGGATTTTTCTGTTCGCGGCTGATGGCAGCAGTGAGGCGGAAGTTATCAGGATATTTTTGTTGAATTTCTTCCAGTTCTTCCTTATATAACAGGTTTGGAGTTGTTGGTACGCCAAATATCAGCCAAGAGAATCCTTTAAATTGGTATTCTGGGTTAGCGGCTTTTTCAGCATCTTTAAACTGCCGCCACAGATAAGCCCGCATCGGCGCAATACCTGTTCCAGTTGCCATCATGATCACATTAGCTTCAGGATCTTGGGGTAACAACATTTCCTTACCCACTGGCCCTGTAATTTTCACATCTTCCCCTGGCTTGAGGAAACACAGGTGTGTAGAGCAAACACCGTAGACTGTTTCGCTAGTTTCTGGGTGCTTGTATTCCAACTGGCGGACACAGAGTGATACTGTCTTATCATCTACATCATCGCCATGACGAGTTGAGGCGATTGAATATAGTCTGAGTTTTTCTGGTTTACCGTTCTTATCTACTCCTGGTGGAATAATCCCAATACTTTGACCTTCTATATACTTCAAATCACTGCCAGATAGGTCAAATTTAAGGTGTTGAACAATACCAATACCGTCTTCTTTGACTAGCGGTTCATTAGATATTACCTTGCCAATAAACGGAGCATTGGGACGATAAGTGTTTACAGGAACGTCACCGTGGTCTTTTTTGGCTTTCGCTTGAGTCATGGTGTTGCCTTTCTTGTCCTTGTTCTTGAGCTGTTCTTCAGCTGGTGGTTTAGCAAAACCTTTGGTTTCACTATGAGTATTTACAGGTGTGGCTTTACCATTCCCTTCAGTGTTAGCAGTTTCCTCAGATGTAGCTAACTCGCTGACTTCGCTTGTAGCATTCCCAAGTGAGGCTTTACCATTAACTGGCCCTAGAGCAGTTACAGGCTGGATACTAACAATTGTGCCGCCTAGACGAGTGATACGTCGCATTTCTTGATTCATGCGGTTGTAAGGCACTCTGATGAACACACTGCCACTTTTGCGAATTGGGTAGGTAGTTTGATCGGTTTCTTCTCCCTGACGCAAACCCACCACTTCATAAACGAAGACGCGGCTACCTAATTCTATGTTGGCAGCACCCTCAACAGCACCTTGATTGTACATTCGTTCTACCACTCCGATAATTTACTTAACCGTTTTTCAAAAAAAACAATTCCCCTACCTTACCAGCTTTAGTTTACCGGATTTTCGTTTCACAAAACTGGCTCTGAAGGAAAAACGGCATCACTAAATTAATGCCTTGCTAAGTACACTCACCAAAGACATGCAGGCATAGCAAAAAACACACCTGTTCACCTTCTAAGGTAAAGGATAAGTCTTGTGGAGAATGTTAATAATGAGTCAATTTAATCTTTTTTTTGTTAACTACCATCTGCATCAGCGAGATAGTTTTTTACCTGACTACCCAACGAGTAACTCACGATAGCAGATATTCATAAAGAGGACTAGTTTGATTGGTGGAAGCTACCGCTCAATTTACCGCTAGAATTTGCCGTTGTGCTTGCCTACTTCAAGGGCTTAAATCGGAGAATGTCAATCTCGGAAGATTTTCTGACAATTGGTTTTACTTCACAAAATCTACTGCTCTCTCGAAATGTTGTTAGCTATATTTATGACCTGTCTATGGATAATTACATGAGTAGGACAACTTCAGCTACAAACATAATGGCAGAGATAATCGTGATTTAAGCAACTGTAATCAGTTTTACTTGATGTGAAAAATCTGTCAACCTCTATTCAGTAATTTGCTATAAACCAACGCTTCTATTTAAGCCTATCCATAACTTTACAGCCAATAATTTGACTAATGCAAGTTGTTGGCTCATTCGTTGGATAGATTTTTGCTTTGAATATCTTAAGCATTGTCAAACTGGAATTACAATTTAAGAACATCAATAAAATCGCTGCGATCCTAAATTATACCTTATAAACTTAGATTTGTAGAGTCATAAGTAGCAAAATGACAGAGGTGCAACACTCATGAGCAGTGTTGATCCCCATTTTTAAATTAACAACTAAATCACCAAAAAATGATTCATGAACCACGCTAATTCTTCTTGACAGCAATCTTGTATGGGATACCTCCTTCTGTTAAAATCAAATATACCACTAGGATTAAATACTTACCGGCACCAACATTCAGGCTAGTCCGACGAGTAGCAACTTAATTACTTTGTTGTTTACGCGCTTGGTGTCTTATAGATGTGCTAGGTAGCAAGAACGCAGGATAAACCAAAGGGGTAAACTCCTGGCTTCGGAATCTGCTGTGTGAAAAAATATTGACACAATTTTAGTATTTTAGAGGAGATTTATGACAAGTAAGCCGGAACGCGTGGTACTGATTGGAGTAGCCGGAGACTCTGGGTGCGGGAAGTCTACGTTTTTGCGTCGTTTGATAGATTTGTTTGGTGAAGATTTAATGACAGTCATCTGCTTGGATGATTATCACTCCTTAGATCGCAAACAGCGTAAAGAAACTGGGATAACTGCATTAGATCCTAGGGCGAACAATTTTGACCTGATGTATGAGCAAATTAAAGCGCTCAAAAGTGGTCAAGGGATTGATAAGCCGATTTACAACCATGAAACTGGCTTGCTCGATCCGCCAGAGCGGATCGAGCCGAATCGCATTATAGTTGTTGAAGGACTGCATCCTTTATATGATGAGCGGGTGCGATCGCTAATTGACTTCAGTGTTTATTTTGACATTAGTGATGAAGTTAAAATTGCCTGGAAAATCCAGCGAGATATGGCTGAACGCGGTCATCGCTACGAAGATGTCTTAGCGCAAATCAATTCCCGCAAACCTGACTTTGAAAAGTTTATCGAACCACAAAGAGAATTTGCCGATGTAGTTCTCCAAGTATTACCCACAAACTTGATCAAAAACGACACCGAGCGCAGAGTCTTACGGGTACGGATGCTTCAACGAGAAGGGAAGGAAGGCTTTGAACCAACCTACCTATTTGATGAAGGGTCAACAATTAATTGGACTCCTTGTGGACGTAAGCTGACCTGTTCTTACCCTGGTATGCAACTATACTATGGTTCGGATGTTTATTACGGTCGCTATGTCTCAGTGCTAGAGGTAGATGGTCAATTTGATAACTTGGAAGAAGTAATTTACATCGAAACCCATCTCAGCAATACATCCACCAAATATCAGGGTGAATTGACTCACTTGTTACTCCAGCACCGCGAGTATCCAGGTTCCAATAACGGTACTGGTTTCTTCCAAGTACTGACAGGTTTGAAAATGCGTGCTGCTTATGAGCGGTTGACAGCTACGGAAGCAAAGTTAGCGATTCAGGTTTAAAAGTAGCAGTGCTTGTGTCAAAGTTTGTGGGGGCGCTTCTGGGTGTCCCCCTTTTTTTTTGTGTTATTAAACACATTCACCCCAAAAAATAATTAGCATAAATTTATCTTATTTACACATACTTACCTTATGATTGGTGGTTTTTATCAATATCAACAAGATACTAACTACTGAAGTATAAATATTGTTATGATTTCATAAATTAACGTGAGTTCTACAGCTTATGTGGTGTTCGCCTAACAAGCTCAATCAAAAAACCTCTCAGAACCTAAAACTGTCTCTCTCCGAATCTGAGAGGGACGGACTTGAACTTTAGTTCAAGTCAGCTAGAGGTTTATAGAACTCACGTTAAATTTAGGTAGTTGAACTAAATACTCACATTTAGTCAGCGAAAAAACTCAAGTCAGGAGGAATTTGCTGTGTCTCGTCGATATTTATTTACCTCCGAGTCAGTCACTGAAGGTCATCCAGATAAAATCTGCGATCAGATTTCTGATACCATTCTGGATGCCTTACTGACACAAGACCCCACTAGCCGTGTCGCTGCTGAAGTAGTAGTTAATACTGGCTTGGTGCTAATCACTGGTGAAATAACCACCAAAGCCAATGTGAATTTCGTCAATCTCGCTCGTAAAAAAATTGCCGAAATTGGTTATACCAATGCTGATAATGGCTTTTCTGCTAACAGCACCAGCGTTCTGCTGGCTTTAGACGAACAATCACCTGATATTGCTCAAGGCGTTAACACCGCCCAAGAAACCCGCGAGCAAGATAGTGATGAACAATTCGACAAAATTGGTGCAGGCGATCAAGGTATAATGTTTGGCTTTGCCAGCAATGAAACACCAGAACTGATGCCATTACCCATCAGTCTCGCCCACCGCATTGCTCGCCGATTGGCAGCAGTCCGCAAAACAGGTGAATTGTCATACCTGCGTCCTGATGGTAAAACTCAAGTAACTGTAGTCTACGAAGATGGGCAACCAGTAGGTATTGATACTATTCTAATTTCCACCCAGCATACAGCCACTATTGGGGAAATTACGGATGAAGCGGCTGTACAAGCCAAGATTAAACAAGACCTCTGGTCAGCAGTGGTGGAACCTGTTTTTGGCGACATTGACGTTAAGCCTAACGAGCAGACACGTTTTTTAGTCAACCCCACTGGCAAATTTGTCGTTGGTGGCCCTCAAGGAGACTCTGGTCTAACAGGACGGAAAATAATCGTTGACACCTACGGTGGTTATTCACGACATGGTGGCGGCGCTTTTTCTGGTAAAGACCCCACAAAGGTAGACCGTTCTGCTGCTTATGCGGCTCGCTATGTAGCGAAAAATATTGTCGCTGCTGGGTTGGCAGAAAAAGTTGAAATCCAGCTATCCTATGCTATTGGTGTAGCGCGACCAACAAGCATTCTGGTGGACACCTTTGGCACAGGCAAAGTGGATGAAGAAACCTTATTGGAATTAATCAACCAACATTTTGAACTGCGTCCAGCAGGGATTATCCATACCTTCAACTTACGCAACTTACCAAGTGAACGAGGCGGACGTTTTTATCAGGACGTCGCGGCTTACGGTCATTTTGGGCGGACTGATTTAGACTTGCCTTGGGAACAGACCGATAAAGCCGAATTGTTGAAGCAAGCAGCAAAGGATTCACTTTCGGCAGTAGTTGCTCAAGCGTTAACTTAGACTTATACGCGACTGCAAAAACTTAGTTTATTAAAATGAGGATATAAGCAACTTCAAAAATTGCCTATACCCTCATTTATTTTTCAACTGTCACCCGTAAGGTTCAGTTAAGAATTATTAGTGGGAATTTGAGGTCTGTAGAGACGCGAAGTCAAGGCGATCGCACGCATATCGAGTAAAATCTAGAGAAATCCTGTTTAAAACATTAACCACGAACAATATTCTACTAGTTAGCGATCGCATCTTCATCCGCATAATAACATTGATCTCCATTTCTAAGCACAAAACTAGCTCCATCTGCCCCAGTCAACTCACGCGCAGACTTTCGCACAATCTCCATGATTTGCTCTAGCGTCCGTGCTAGTGATAATGCTTGAATAACCTCAATTAAATGCTCCATCCCCTGAACATAGGATATTTCAGCTTTGACATTGACACTATTAGAATCAGAAATGATGACAGGTAAAGCAGAGCTTTGAAAATTCATGTGCTTCCACCAAGAAAAAATGTTGAAGAGGAATTCAGAATAAGAGTATGCTATGGCGCAGACTTTACGCTGCGCTATCCGCTTTTTCGGTCAGAATACTCAACTGAATTCTGACTCCTGAATTCTGTTTGGATCAAAAATCAGTTGAGGTTGCGATCTCGATCGCAGTGTCTTCATTCTAAAAAATTTCCTATTTTTTATATTAGAGATATTACGGATTTATTTGAATATCTATCTAAAGAAAGATTGCAAAATCATCTTGATATCTTTTTTAGATAGCCAGTTAGATTGGCCGACAACTATTTCGAGAGGAAATTTGCAAGATTCTCTGATTTATCAAGATATCCTTCAAAGAGGAAGATAGCAGGAAGCACTAGCACTGACAAGATGCGAACAATTGCAGAAATTAACGAGAAAATTATCCGTCAACGTGCGGTAGTACTGACAACTGAAGAGTTAAAAGCACGAGTTATAGAAATCGGTGTTACTAAAGCTGCTAAAGAAGTTGATGTAATTACCACTGGTACGTTTGAGCCGATGGAATCAAGTGGTGCAATTATTAATCTCGGACACACCGATCCACCGATAAAAATTCGCCGTTGCTGGTTAGATGGCGTACCAGCATACTCTGGTTTTGGGGCAGTAGATTTATATTTGGGTGCGAGTTGTGCTGTGGAGACAACAGATGGCGAAGAAGTCCGAGAACGTGGGGGAGGTCATGTAATCGAAGATTTGATCGCTGGCAAAGCTATACACGTAAAAGCGCAAGGACAAGTAACTGATTGTTACCCCAGAGCAAGTTTTGAAACTACAGTTACTAGTGAAACGATTAATCAGTTTTATTTATTCAATCCGCGCAATCTTTATCAAAATTTTATTGTCGGTGTAAATGGTGGCGATCGCCCCCTCTTCACCTATCTCGGCCCTTTACAACCGCGTCTGGGGAATGCCGTTTACTCTAATCCCGGTGCTATTTCCCCCTTACTCAACGATCCCGATTTGCAACTCGTTGGTATCGGGACTCGAATTTTTTTAGGCGGCGGTGTTGGCTATGTCGCCTGGGAAGGCACTCAGCACTTCCCCTTACAAAAACGTTTAGCTAATCGTACACCGATTGGGCCTTCCGCCACTTTAGCTTTAATTGGTGATGCCAAGCAAATGGATGCTCATTGGGTGCGGGGTTGTTACTTCAAAAGTTATGGCCCCTCATTGATGTTAGGCGTTGGTGTCCCACTCCCTGTATTAAATGAACAAGTAGTTGAACACTGTGCCGTCCAGGATAAAGACTTAGTAGCCCCAATAGTGGATTTTTCTATTCCCCGGCGGGTTCGTCCCACCTTTGGTTTGGTGAGTTACGCCCAACTCAAATCTGGAAGGATCGCTATTGAAGGCAAAGCAGTACGCTCTGCCCCTTTAGCGAGTTTATTTTTTTCTAGACAAGTCGCCCTAGAGTTGAAAAAGTGGATTGAAGCAGGGACGTTTACCCTTACAGAACCAGTTTCGCCAATTCCGATGGAGCGATCTTTTCTACCCCAAGACCGTCGGACGGATTTTTGAGGTTGGGGAATGGGGACTGGGGATTAAAAAAATTAGTTTAACCCTAATATTTAATCTAATCCCCAATCTCCAATCCCCAATCCCTAATCCTACTCTTGAGTCGGTTTTGGTCGCTTGATAATAGGCTTAGGAGCAGGCGTTCTTGGTATAGGTTTTGACACCACAGAGATGTCGCTGCCTGCGCCTGTTTTCTTGATAGGACGAGGGGTTTCGCCACTGCGTCTGGGGGGGAATGGTTTTCTACCACCAGCACTAGCACCACCGCCACCGCCAGCACGAGGGCCACCTCTGAATGGTGGTTTGCGTTTTTTGGGCAAGTCAGCGATCGCTTCAGCTTTTTCTACTATCAAAACGTCAGCTTCTCGCTTGGCTTGAAAGTCCCAGAACTTTCCTACTGCTTTGGTCGTCAGGACACCCCTCAATTTCAATTTGAAATACTTGGGTTTGTCAGTTGGTTTGCGTGCAGCCTGCCTAATTTTGACTACTAAGCTCTTAGCATCAAAAGATTGGTATACTACCTCACCACGAACAGAAAAACCACCATCTGTTACTTCTGATGAGGGGATCGCGGGAATTGTGCTTAATTCAGAACTTTCGGATAAGCCATCATCGGGTGTCTGTGACTCTTGCAACTCTAAATCTAACTCGTCCTCATCTGTTGAGTTTTTAGCCAGATTTTCTGGCTCCCAAACTCCGACGATTTGGATGTGCAAGGTGTCATTTTCTTGTCTGGTACGTGGATATACTACCCACAAGTGTTCTTTTTCTAAATCTAGGTGATTCTTGACTAAGCTCATAATCCGGCCTAGGAGGACGGCATTGAGTTCTACACCATCTGTGGTTAGCAGCGTACCTTGAGTAAATTGTTCGCTGCTAGCATGATAGCGACCCCGGACTAATCCGATCGCTCGATACTGCATCGGTTCGCTGGGAGGCGGAATCGGTTGCTGTCGATTGGCTAAGTTGCCATTTGAGTCAGTCTCACTGGGGTTAACAGGCGAATTTTCAACTTCTTTAGAGGACTTGGCTGCTATGCGAACATTAGCGGCTGCCTCTATATTAGTTGGGCCCTGGTTAGAGGCAGAAGAATTGGAGGATTCAGGCAACGGCATCAGGTCGGAATTCATAAAAACTCCTTGCGGCGGAGACACATCCCATTGTGGGATTTTATAAAGGTAGCTGAAAAGAGCATTTGTGCGACTGATGAAAGTATATTTGCTTTTCACAAAGTCACACTAGGGTACTCTATACAATCCTAAAGGCGCTAAATTTAGTGTTTGTACATTAAACGTGTAATTTAGCGCCCTGACACTAGTTTCGGAAGCATATCATAGCTACAATTCTGACGGCTCCTCCTAAAGTCATCACTTACTTTAGCAGTGTAGATAGTTAATTGTTATAAAATTCACAGGCAATTGGCGGTATTCCGCAAAGTTTTGGAAATTTTTAACTTTACGATTTGTGTAAATGATAATGTCATTAGAGTTCAGGAGGAAGACAAAACTGTGTTTCAAACACGCAATCGCTGGATGGTTCAAGTTGTCTTGGCGCTGGCAGTTCTTGCTTTTGTGGGTGTTTCAGTGATTCCCATAATTGGAGCATTTAATAATACGCCACCCTCAAATCAGAATACCGCTAGCACCAGAGGCACTTTGCCCTCCTCTGACCAAAAATCAAAACTGGAAGACGAAGTACGGGGTTATGAACTGGTTTTGCAAAGGGAACCGGAAAATCAGACTGCACTTAAGGGCTTATTGCAGGCGCGGCTACAACTATTGAGTCAAAAAGAAAAAAGTGAAATTAAACCAGCTGATATCCAAGTTGTTATTGAACCCCTAGAAAAGCTAGCCAAGCTAAATCCCGAACAGTCAGAATATTCAGTGCTACTGGCTCAAGCGAAACAGCAAATAGGCGATCGCGAAGGAGCCGCTCAAGCTTATCGCACGATTTTGTCCACAAAACCGGGCGATTTGAAGGCTTTGCAAGGAATGGTGGCTCTGTTAATCAGTCAGCAACGCCCGGAAGCAGCTATTGGTTTGCTGCAAGAAAGCCTCTCTAAAGCAGCCCAAGCAAATACAATTCAGCCGGGAAGTGTAGATACAGTAGCCGTGCAAGTGCTGTTAGGTTCTGTTCATGCTTCCCAGAAACGCTATGCTCAAGCTAGCTCTGCTTATGACCAGGCAATTAAGAAAGATCCTAAAGATTTTCGCCCTGTTGTGGCAAAAGCGATGCTCCTGAAACAACAGGGCAAAAACGCAGAGGCAAAACCTTTATTTGATAGTGCCGCAGCTTTAGCACCTGCTCAGTACAAAGACGAAATTAAAAAGGCAGCAACTGCTTCCCCCATTCCTAATCGGGCTCCATCTCCCGCACCTTCATTGAAAAGTACTCCGAAGTAGGGAATTGGGAATTGGGAATGGGGAATTGGGAATTGAGTATAGTTATTCTCCTTGTCCCCTTGTCCCCCTGCCCCCTGCCTCTTCCCCTCACGCTCCCTCAATGGCAGCAACGACACCAAAGACTAAAAATAAGCATCCGCCAACAAAGGTGAGTTGACGCTCAGAAATGCGTCCGGCAATCATTTTGCCGCCGATAACTGCGATCGCTGCACAAATGGCATGTCCTAAAATTGCACCTATTGTCACTCCAATTGGATTATTACCTGCGGCTAGGGCAATGGTGGCAATTTGGGTGCGATCGCCCCACTCGGCCATAAATGTCAATATAAAGGCTTCTATGACAATTGCTAAGGGGGTCTTTTGTTTTGGTAACTCCAAATCTGCTTTCTTCACCGCAGCTTCGGCTTCTTCTACAACTTCTGGATTGGAAGTAGCAGACATTTTACTAGCGTCATATAACAGCTTGATACCAAAGGCTATAAATAAAGCTATTTCGGCGTAATGAATATAAACTTTTGGCAACAGAGATACTGCTTGTCCAAATAGCACCGAAAGGATTGTCATCGCAGCTAAAGCAGCTGTCACCCCGACAAACACCAGCCGCCGAGGATGGTGCATTGCCAAAATCACGGCAATAAAAAATGTTTTATCGCCTAGTTCGGAAACTGTAATTAATAATAAAGCTGCGGTAAAAGCTGTTAACACTCTCTCAAGCTCCTGAAGAATCGTTTACCGATGTGAAGCTTGATGAGAACCAAAAGACCTCACCAAGTTTACACTTTTCGGTGTGAACTTAGTGAAGGTCTCGCTTTCAAATATTTACTTGCCATCTGAACCAGGCTCATCGCCAGTATGTTGATTCAGATGTACTGGCTTTTTATGTTTTTTGCCAGCAGCTACTCCCCTTCAATTTGATTCTAATTGTACATCTGTTAAAGGTGCAAGTCAAGGAAACTAGCTACACAGCAAAGTTAGGGAATCAAAGTAATGTTTGCATTAGCAAGCATTACTTTGATTCGAGAAGTGGGCTATCTTAACTTGTGCTGTACCACCAACTCCATCTTTATCAAAGAATAGGTTTCCCGTACTTCGATCGTAGATGAAGCGATCGCCTGTTGTTGTCGCACTAGTCCCAAGTCGGAACAAACCCGAATCGAGTATCGTATCCTGAGATTGGCCCAGTCCGAATTCTGCCTTGGAAATGAAGATAGTACCATTTCCAATAGTAAGATTAGCGATGATATCATGACCTCTGGTGCAGGTATCAGTCAGCTTAAAGCTATCTCGCTCAGTTCCACCGAGGAGTACATCGTCAGCTACGCCACCGAATAAGGTGCCATTGCCCAAACCACCAATCAGATTGTCACTTCCTGTATCACCATTTAATTCGTTTGTAGTGATGCTGTCGTTAAAAGTGGTGGAAGCATCATTGTTATTAACCACTGTCAGGGCGAAAACATCGCTGACATCTGTCGTTCCATCACTAGCGATAACTTTGATGTTGAGGCTACCAACGCTGTCATTTGTGGGAGTACCGCTCAAAGTAGTGCTGTTCCAAGTCAACCAACTAGGAATTGGTTCGCCATTTTCCAGGGTGGCGCTGTAGGTGAGGTTATCTGCCGCATCCTCATCTACAAAGGTGTTTGCTGGTAGGCTGAAGTTGAAGGTGGTGTCTGTTGTCGCTGTTTGGTCAGCAATGGCATTTGCCAGTGTTGGGGCATCATTAATATTGTTAACTGCGATCGCGATCGCTTTCTCATAGAATAAGCCACCCCGATCTGTGGTACGTAAACGGATGTTGTAGCTATTTTTGGTTTCGTAGTCGGGTGAGACGTTGATGTGTAACTCGTTACCTACAATTGTGAAGGCGCTATTATCGGTGCTGTCTGCACCTGAAACTAGGGTGTAGGTGTGGGTGTTATCTGTATCAGCGTCAGTGGTGCTAAAGTTGCCAATTACTGTGTCGGCAGGAACATTCTCGTTAACACTAGTGGCACTCAGGCTCAGGTCAGTGGGAGTACTATTCAGGTCAAGCTTAAAAAGTTCTTGCCCAGTATTTCCGTTGTCTGCAAAAAAATAGAGTTTGTCATTGACATAAGTTAGGTTGTTAGGGTTGGAGCTAGCCGTACCAGAGAAGATATCTTTGACGCGGATAGTGCCAGCCTCAGTGCCATCACTCTTCCACAATTCATTACCCCCACTGCTATCAGTGGCACTGAAGTATAGCGTGCCGTTGACATTGGTCAGATTTTGCGGATTAGAGCTGCCTATGCCAGAGAAGATATCCTTGACGCGAACAGTGCCAGTTTCTGTACCGTCACTCTTCCATAGTTCATTGCCCCCACTACTGTCAGTGGCACTGAAGTACAGCGTGCCGTTGATATTGGTCAGATTTTGCGGATTAGAGCTACCTATACCAGAGAAGATATCCTTGACACGGATGGTTCCAGTTTCTGTGCCATCACTCTTCCAGAGTTCATTGTCTCCACTGCTGTCGGTGGCACTGAAGTACAACGTGCCGTTGACATTGGTCAGATTTTGCGGATTAGAGCTACTTGTACCAGAGAAGATATCCTTGACGCGGATAGTTCCAGTTTCTGTACCGTCACTCTTCCACAGTTCAGAGCCACTACTGCTGTCAGTGGCAACGAAGTACAGCGTGCCATTGACATTTGTCAGATTTTGCGGATAAGAGCTACCTATACCAGAGAAGATATCCTTGACGCGGACAGTGCCAGCATCAGTGCCATCACTCTTCCACAGTTCCCGACCCCCACTGCTGTCGCTAGCACTGAAGTACAGCGTGTTGTTGATATTGGTCAGATTTTGTGGATTAGAGCTACCCGTACCAGAGAAGATATCCTTGACGCGGATAGTACCAGTTTCGGTGCCATCACTCTTCCATAGTTCCCGACCCCCACTGCTGTCGGTGGCAACGAAGTACATCGTGCCGTTGACATTGGTCAGAAAGTTCGGGTCAGAATTACCAGTACCAGAGAAGATATCCTTGACGCGGACAGTACCAGTTTCTGTGCCATCACTCTTCCACAGTTCATTGCCCCCACTACTTTCATAGGCACTGAAGTACAGTGTGCCGTTGACATTGGTCAGGTTTTGCGGATTAGAGTTACCTGTACCGGAGAAGATATCCTTGACACGGACAGTTCCAGCTTCTGTACCGTCACTCTTCCACAATTCATTGCCCCCACTGCTGTCGGTGGCTCTAAAGTACAGCGTGTCGTTGACATTGGTTAGAAAGTACGGTTCAGAGGAAACTGTGGCAGTATTTATATCCTTGACGCGGACAGTACCAGTTTCTGTGCCATCACTCTTCCACAGTTCAGAGCCACTACTGCTGTCAGTAGCTCTGAAATACAGCGTGCCGTTGATATTGGCAAGAGAGTTAGGATTAGAGCTACCCGTACCAGAGAAGATATCCTTGACGCGGACAGTACCAGTTTCTGTGCCATCACTCTTCCACAGTTCATTGCCCCCACTGCTATCGCTAGCACTGAAGTACAGCGTGCCGTTGACATTGGTTAGATTTTGCGGATTAGAGCTACCTGTCCCAGAGAAGATATCCTTGACGCGGACAGTACCAGTTTCTGTGCCATCACTCTTCCACAGTTCATAGCCACCACTGCTATCGCTAGCACTGAAGTACAGCGTGCCGTTGATATTCGTTAGATAGTTAGGGTAAGAGCTACCTGTCCCAGAGAAGATGTCTTTGACGCGGACAGTACCAGTTTCTGTGCCATCACTCTTCCAAAGTTCAATGCCTCCACTGCTATCGGTAGCTCTGAAGTAGAGTATGCCGTTGACATTAGTCAGATTTTGCGGATTAGAACTACCCGTACCAGAGAAGATGTCTTTGACACGGACAGTACCAGCCTCGGTGCCATCACTCTTCCACAGTTCAGTCCCTCCAGTGCTGTCGCTGGCACTGAAGTACAGAGTGCCGTTGATATTCGTTAGATTTTGCGGATTAGAACTACCCGTACCAGAGAAGACATCTTTGACGCGAAAAGTGCCAGCCTCAGTGCCATCACTCTTCCAAAGTTCAGTGCCTCCAGTGCTGTCGCTGGCACTGAAGTACAGAGTGCCGTTGATATTCGTTAGATTTTGCGGATTAGAGCTACCTGTACCAGAGAAGATGTCTTTGACGCGAAAAGTGCCAGCCTCAGTGCCATCACTCTTCCACAGTTCAGTGCCTCCAGTGCTGTCGCTGGCACTGAAGTACAGAGTGCCGTTGATATTCGTTAGATTTTGCGGATTAGAGCTACCTGTACCAGAGAAGATGTCTTTGACGCGGACAGTACCAGCCTCGGTGCCATCACTCTTCCACAGTTCAGAGCCTCCACTGCTGTCGATCGCTCTAAAGTATAGTGTGCCATTGATATTGGTCAGATTTTGCGGATTAGAGCTACCTGTACCAGAGAAGATATCTTTTACAAAAACAGTACCAGTCTCTGTGCCATCACTTTTCCAAAGTTCATAGCCCTCACTGTTGTCGATAGCAACGAAGTACAGCGTGCCGTTGACATTGGTTAGATTTTGCGGGTTAGAGGAAACTCCACCAGTATTTATATCTTTTACCAGGCTAATCGATGCTTCTTCTGTTGCCATAATCGTTTTTCCTTAAACCTTTGGATAAGAATCACAAGCGAAATCAGGCGTTGGTTGATGCTCCAATCTTCTTGCTTGCAGAGATGCGATCGCTGAATGCCCTAGCTTCGCTTTTTTACAATTCAACAGCCTCAGTAAAGATGTTGAATTTTATCAAGAAAGAATTTAGGAGTCAGGAGCCAGAATTCACAAGAAGGTTAAGCAATTAGCAATTAATCAAGGGTTTAACATCCTCCATTAAATATTAAATTTAGTGGACTTTAATGGCGGATCTAAATCCTCACACTAATAGATTCTGAATTATTCCTGGAATTTTCTTTATATAAAAATATAAAGCCAATTTATGAGGTATGCATAGATGTGCCCTTGGGAAACCCGCCCACACGACTTGCTCTCCTACGGATCTTTTCATAAATCAAACCGGATTCCTAATAGTCATAATTCATATTTAATCTTCTCTGCTTTTCCTGAAGATTATTTCAGAGTTATGGCTTATACAAATAAGTTGAAATTAAATAAAGCTATCAATAAATTCAGAGGTGACTTAATAATCACCTCAACCATTTTTCACCAGGACATAATGCCGATTAATTCAAAAAAAGTGGATCGATGAATTAATGAATTATGCTCCAGGATAACGCTAAATCCTATGCCATTATGCAATTCCAACCAACTTGGCGCTTAGTTGCCATAAGCGATCGCCTTTGTCATCATCGCGGGCTTGAGGAGAAACCTTTTGAACAAAGGACTTACCATCTTCTTTCTGGCGATTTCCCCAACTCCAATACACACCAGATTGATTATACTCAGGATCGGCAACCACTGCCGCAACCCGTTCTCCTGCCAACTCCTGAGACACATATCCCTTAGTGATGTACTTCTGGAATAATGGAAAGATTTTCTGAAACAGGGGATAGTGGTTTCTAAATAGCGGTGTTTCTGCAACACATCCCGGATAGAGAGAGTTGAAGACGATACCTGTTGACTCGTGATAGCGCTGATGGAGTTCCCGCATGGTTAGCACGTTACAAACCTTGCTGTCTTTGTAAGCTTTGACTGGTTCAAATTTCTTGCCATCAATCATTGAGATTGGCTCTTTAAATCCTTCTGCAAAGCCCTGCAAATCGCCCAAGTCTGGACGCGGCGGAATCTTCCCACCTAGTTCGTCTGGATTGTGGGTGACAGTTCCCAAAATTACGAGCCTTGGATCTGAAGATGACTTCTTTAGATCCTCTAGCATCAGGTTGCACAAAAGGAAATGTCCCAGGTGATTTGTCGCAACACTTAACTCAAATCCTTCTGGGCTTCGCAGTGGCTCCTTTAGCAAAGGCATATAAATTGCGGCGTTGCACACTAAAGCGTCTAAAGAGTTTCCGCTTGCTCGGAAGTTCTTCACAAATTGTCGAACGCTATCCATTGAGCCAAGATCGATATGCATGATAGTGTAGCTGCCCTGGTGGGGGATTCCTACAGATTGGGCTGCAAGTTGAGCCTTCGCTACATCTCTACAGGCCATCACTACATACCATCCCCTTTCAGCAAGAGCCTTGGCAGCGTACAAACCGACACCTGAAGAAGCACCTGTGATTATAACCGTTGACTTCCTATCCAGTACCATTCTATTCTGACTCTGTTAATCGCCTTTTCCTATCTTCAGGATTTTACATCATTGAGTTATCACCTCTCAGAGGTGATTTTTAAACAGAGGTTACAGCACTCCTGATGGAAAAGTTATGCTTCGAGTGACACTGGTTGTAATTTCATCATAACTTTGCTATCACAGCAAAGTTATGATGAAAAAGGTTTAAGCCAACGGAGTTGAATAGCGATATCAAGAGCGATCGCAGCAAACGCAAACCACAATAAACTTTCTGCTGCTAATACCAAAAAAGGCCAAATTGTACTCTTAGAATTCCACCCAAGCTCTATCTGAGTTAATCCCCGCACCAAGCCAAAGGCTAAAACACCACCAGCTTTGAGTTGAGAATTTTTATCTGAGCGGATGATATAACGATAGGTAACACCAAATAATAAGCCAGTAAAAGTTGCAACTGCACCACCGATCGACCAATGCCAGTTAACATTACTTTGCAGACTTGCAAGGATCTCAAAATACTTTGCTAATCCAAAAGTATTCAAGAGACTGGTAAGTATAAAAGTAAAACACATAGATAAACCTCCAACTATTCCAGCCTTGAGGGATTCTATGCGTTCTACCATTAATTTAGGATCTAAAGTTGAATTCACTCTATATAAATATGAGGGATTGGTATTGGGAAAATACTTCCCCAATATCCAATATAGCGGTTATCGATTGGATGAGAACACCAAAGTCCTTGCTGTCAAATCATTTCAGCAAAGTTTTTGTATCTCACTGAACTGCACACCGCTATATGATAAATGCTACAGCAGCTTTGTAATTAATTAAATGCTGTTATTAGATGGGAATTTTGATGATAAACTCAGTTCCCATACCTGGTTGAGAATTTACATCTAATACACCTTTGTGTTTCTCTACAACTATTTCATAAGCTATCGACAAGCCGAGTCCAGTGCCTTTCCCTACGCTTTTTGTGGTAAACAACGGCTCAAACAAGCGTTTTTTAAGCCGTTCAGGAATACCAATCCCATTGTCAGCAATCCGAATTACAACCAATTTCTCATAATCTATTTCTGTTGCAATTTTAATTTGAGGAATTAGATTGCTCATTTTGCCTTCCATTATAGCTTCATCAAGAGCATCAATTGCATTTGCTAGAATGTTCATAAATACTTGATTCATCTGACCTAGATAGCAGTTTACCTCTGGTAGTACTCCATAACTTTTAATAATTTCAATGCCAGGACGAGCGCCATTAGCCTTGATCCGGTGTTGCAAAATCATTAGTGTACTATCAAGTCCTTGGTGCAAATTAGCAGAAATTTTGGTATCACTATCCGAGCGACAGAAGCTGCGGAGTGAATTAGAAAGGTTGCGAATTCGTTCGCTTCCTATCTGGAGTGAGTTCAAAATTTTTCCCATATCTTCGAGAACAAAATTCAGATCCAAGTTCTCAACAGCATTGGTAATTTTGGCTGTTGGGTAGGGATACTCTTGTTCGTACAGGAAAAGCAACTTGGTGATTCCAGCAATGTATTCTTCCAAGGGTGGAATATTGCTAGAAATAAAGTTAATGGGGTTGTTGATTTCATGGCCAATACCAGCGATTAACTCTCCGAGTGTTGATAGTTTTTCTTGCTGTACTAGTTGGACTTGAGCTTGTTGCAAAGCCTTAGTGCGATCGCTAACTTGTTGTTCCAAAGATTCAGTCAATTGTTTGAGTTGTAAATGCACGCGCACCCTAGCAATAACTTCCTCCTGTGCAAACGGTTTAGGGATATAGTCTACTGCACCGAGAGAAAATCCCTTAGTTTTGCTTTCCGTATCCGCCAAAGCAGTGGTGAAAATAATTGGAATGTTTTCGGTGAGAGGATTGGCTTTGAGGCGACGACAAGTCTCAAATCCGTCAATACCGGGCATTTGGACATCCAGCAAAATCAATTCTGGTTGATTGCGTTCAGCTTGGGCGATCGCAGTTTCTCCATCGACTGCAACACGGAAACGAAAACCCTCACTATTGAGAGCTGCACACAGGACAGATAAATTTGTCGGATTATCATCCACAATCAAAATAAATCCATTATTTTGGGGTTTTCTCATCTTCGGTTAAAAATGCAATTTGATTTAAATTAATTGATATATTCTTCAATAAAACTTTCCAACCGCTTGAGTTGGAAATTATTAGCAAGCTGGATTATCTTCTGGACAAAAGTGTTTAGCCGCTCATCAGATACAGAAAGTTGTTCAACTATTTCTAAAATATTTTGAATATCACCGTCTTGTGCTAGTTCGAGCAACTCTTGTAAAACCTCTTGGGCAGGATAAATCGTTTCAGTCTGTTCTTCAAAACTACCTGTAGAGGTTTTTGCGATCGCCTCTAACTTAACGTCAAAAATCCATTCTAACTGCAAAAATTGTCGTAGCATTTCTAGCAGCGTTTCAGCTTCTACAGGCTTTGGTAAAAATGCATCTGCACCGACATCAATACTTTTGTGCTGGTCGACTGCAAACACACTGGCTGAGGAAGCGATGACAGGAATCTCTTTAAATTGCCCAGACTGACGCAAACGACTTATAAACTCAAATCCATCTAATATCGGCATCACTAAATCAGTAACGATCGTGTCTGGTTTGTGGGTTAAAGACTGTGCCCATGCTTCCTGACCATTACTAGCTTCGACAACAGTAAACCCAACTGGTTCTAGTAAATTTACAATTACCGAGCGGTTTTCCCATTTATCATCCGCAATCAAAATAGTGCGCCTTTGTCCTTGATAACCAATAATAGTTCCTTCCTCAACTACTCTAGAAACCTTTGCCCAGTCTTTAGATTCTAATAATTTTGCCTCAAACCAAAAAGTGCTACCTTTGCCAAATTCACTTTGCACCTGAATTTGACCACCCATCAACAAAACAATTTTTTGGCTGATTGCTAATCCTAAGCCTGTACCTTCAGATTGTCGTTTCTGACTTCCCACTTGCTCAAAGGGCTGAAAGATTTTCTCGGCTTGTTCGGGGGTTATACCCGTGCCAGTATCTACTACCTGAAAGCGAATTTTGTAGTTAGTTTTGCCATTGGAATTTGATTCTTGACCAATGACCTGAACTTTGAAGGTGACACTGCCTTGATGAGTAAATTTCATGGCATTACTAAGCAAGTTAATCAGTACTTGCCGCAAGCGTTTTTCATCAGCATGAATACCCGTTGGTAAATTAGGATCGAGTTCGACGTGAAATGCTATGACTTTTTGTTCTGCCCTAATGCGGCAAATTTCAGTCACGCTATCTATAAAGGCAGGGAAGTAGAAATCAATAGGATATAATTCCAACTTCCGGGCTTCTATCTTGGAAAGATCCAAAACATCATTAATTAAGGTTAAAAGATGAGAACCACATTGATAAATAACGCCGAGTCCTTTGCGTCCTTTTTCACTCAAAGATTCTGTGCGTTGGATAATTTGTGTATAGCCCAGGATGCCGTTAAGGGGTGTGCGTAGTTCATGACTCATATTGGCGAGAAATTCACTCTTGGCTTGGTTGGAGTTTTGAGCTACTTCCTCTGCAAGGCGTAGTTCCTTCTCGATGCGCTTGCGCTCAACAATTTCAGTTGAAAGGATTCGATTAATAGCTTCTAACTGGGCTGGGCTAGGTAGTGTCAGAGCTTGAGGCATGAGGTAAAATAACGCAAATGCCGTATATATGGAAATAATGGCAGTTAGAGCTTTTAAAGCACCTGCAACCCAATAGTCTGGATGCCAAAGCGTCCAAATATCTATCAAGTGTCCAGTACCGCAGGCAATGATAAAAGCACCAAATAATAAAAAGACTCCATTAAAAGGAACGTCTTTACGCTTGGAAATAAAGTAAATTAGTAAGAAGGGAATAGAATAATAGGCAAAGGCAATCGTGGCATCAGAAATAATGTGGAGCCAAACTAATCCAGTTTGCCAGAGATAACAATGCCCGTGGGGAATAAAACCGTTAGATTGGAAAAAATAGCTGAAAAATGTCGGCATAATACTAGGGGTTGTTAGATTTGGAATATCCGTAACCCTAGTATTCCCAAAGTATCTAGTTAAGAAAGCGCGATCGCTATTTTTTCACATTAGTCTTGATTAATGCATGAAGTACTAGCCTACCAAGAAAAGATGGTGTCTGCTTTGCGACACCGAACAGCCCGTTGTAGACATCGCCCGCCAAAGTTACAATGTAATCTATAAAAAAAATCTCAGCCTGCCCAATCCCTGTATGATAAATATTAGAAACCTTTTGTAATTATTTGAAAAGCGGGACTATGGAGATTTTGACACTAGGTTGGGTATCGCTGTTAGTTGTGTTTACTTGGTCAATTGCAATGGTAGTTTGGGGACGTAACGGACTGTAGAAGCACTGTGGAAAGTCCATTTTTGAGTATTTTAACAATAGTTGCCATAGTGCTGCTCGTAGTAGTCACTGGTGGTATTGGTTATTTGACTGTGGCAGATTGGCGCGATCGCCGTCGCCGAGATGAAGAAAAACGCACCAGCCGCAGCGCCACTCCCAAGCGGCGATAATTTTCTCGTGGTTGAAAAATGTTTTTGTAGGGACACGATACTATCGTGTCCCTACAATGTTTTTTTGGTATTCCGAGAAAATACTGTTACCTTTGCGATCGCAACGGGAATCATGAGATAGAAGACTTTCAATATTTTAAAGTCCCACTGGGAATGGAAAACTCCTCTACTAATCAACCCATAGAACCAAATTCAGAACGGCAAGAATCTCATTCAGATGTGACATCCTCTTTGCATCAGAATGAGCAACAAAAAGCCTTGTCTGGAGTTATTGCCCGCATTCGCGAGTCTCTAGATATAGACGCGATCTTCAAAATTACAGTCACTGAAGTCCGCCAACTTCTGAAAAGCGATCGGGTTGGCGTGTTCCGTTTCTATCCTAATTTGGCATGGGAAGGGGAATTTATCTATGAAGATGTGGCAACAGAATGGGGTTCGGCGCTAGCAGCCAAACTGCGCGATCGCTGCTTTAGTGAAGAGTTCGCAGAACTATATCAGCAAGGTAGGATTAAAGCAATAGCTGATATTTATCAAGTTAATATCAGTGATTGCTACATCCAGATTCTAGAAAGATTCCAAGTACGTGCCAATATAACCGCCCCCTTAATCAAAGGTAAAGATTTATGGGGATTGTTGTGTATTCATCAGTGTTGTGGTTCTCGGCAATGGGAAGCATCAGAAATTGAGTTTGTGCAATTAATCGCCGAACATCTAGGAGTTGCTTTACAGCAAGCAGACTATCTGGAACAAGTAAAAATCCAATCGGCACAACTAGCACAAGCAGAAGCCAGAGAAAAAGCAGCCCAATGGCAGAAAACTATAGCGATAACCATTGAAAAAATTCGTCAGTCTCTAGACTTAGAAAGCATTTTCCACACAACCACCGGAGAACTGAGGCAGCTGTTAAATGCCGATCGCGTGGCTATTTATCGCTTCAATCCCAATTGGAGTGGTGAATTCGTGTTTGAATCAGTGGCAGAGGGTTGGATTTCCCTGATCGATGAACAATTGCATCGGCCAGAATTGAGTGAAAACGTTAGTGAATGTAGCGCCAAAGATTTAGCTAAACCCCCAGTTGCTGATACCTACTTACAAGATACGGAAGGTGGTAGCTTTAGCAGTTGTGAAGTATACCGGATTTGTAATGATATTTATAATTCAGGTTTTAGCAACTGCTACATTAAAATTTTAGAAATTTATCAGGCAAGAGCTTATGTAATCATTGCCATTTACCACGGTCAGAAACTCTGGGGCTTGCTAGCTGTGTACCAGAACACTGGAATCCGTGATTGGCAAAAAGATGAGGTTTACTTGCTAACCCAAGTGGGTACGCAATTAGGTGTGGCTTTGCAGCAAGCGGAATTTATCCAACAAATGCAAATCCAAGCAGCAGAGATTAGCAAAGCTGCGGAAAGACAAAGGGCGTTAGCGAACACCGTAGAAAAAATTCGTCAGTCTTTGGAAATTGAAGCCATTTTTAAAACTACAACTCAAGAAGTTCGTGGGCTATTAGAAGTGGAACGAGTCGCAATTTACCGCTTCTATCCAGATTGGAGTGGCGAATTTGTCGCGGATTCTATTGTTGATGGCTGGACACCAATGGTTAAGCCGCAGCCAGTGACAGAAGGCATTCTTGTGCAAGGAAAGCAAGCGGGTAAGTATGCACGGAATGAAGCTTTTGTACCAATTTCTCAAGGCGAGAAGTTGTGGGGATTGTTAGTAGCTTATCAAAACTCCCAGCCCCGTTATTGGCAAGATGAGGAAATCAACTTATTGGCACAAGTTGGCGTTCAATTGGGAGTAGCATTACAGCAAGCTGAGTCATTGAAACAGATGCAGGTGCAGACCCAAAAACTTGCTAAAGCCGCCGAACGAGAACGGAAAGCGGCCGAAAGAGAGAAGGCATTAGCCACAACAGTAGAGAAAATTCGCCAGTCTCTTGATATTCATACCATCTTTGCCACCAGTACAGAAGAAGTTCGGCGATTATTGGAAGTCGATCGAGTGACAATCTATCGATTTCGGGCTGATTGGAGTGGCGAATTTGTTGCTGAATCATTAGCCCAAGGTTGGACACCAGTAAGGGAAATTGTACCTGTAGTTGCAGATGATTACTTACAAGAAACCCAAGCCAGAAACTTTGCTAATGGTAACAATATTGTTATTAAAGATATTTACAGCGCCAATTATTCTATCTGTCATATTGCTCTACTCGAACTAATCGAAGTTAGGGCATATATGATTGTGCCGATTTTCCAAGGCGAGAAACTTTGGGGATTACTGGCAGCTTATCAAAATATCAAACCCCGTGATTGGCAAGAAGATGAGATCGATTTGCTGATGCAGATTGGTACTCAGTTAGGTGTAGGACTTCAGCAAGCAGAATTACTCGAACAAACTCAACGTCAGAAAGAAGAAATCACTCAGACTCTTAAAGAATTACAGCACACTCAGAGCCAGTTAATTCAAAGTGAAAAAATGGCAGGATTAGGGCAGTTAGTTGCTGGGGTAGCACATGAAATTAATAACCCAATTAGTTTCATTTATGGCAACATTACTTATGTTAATGAACATACCGAAAATTTATTTAAATTACTGCGCCTCTATCAAAAACAGTATCCTAAGACAACAGAAGAAATTAAAAAGCAAGTTGCAGCACTTGATTTAGATTTTATTAGTGATGACTTGCCCAAAATTCTTACTTCAATGCAGATTGGGGCAGATCGAATCTCTCAATTAGTCTTATCGTTGCGAAGTTTTTCTCGACTTGACGAAACCGGAATGAAGCCTGTCGATCTTCATGAAGGGATCGACAGTACTTTGTTGATTTTACAACATCGACTGCAACCACAGACTAATTCTTTAGCTATTGAGGTGGTTAAACAATATGGTGAATTGCCTCCAATAGTCTGCTATGCAGCCCAGATGAATCAGGTATTTATGAATATTCTCAGCAATGCGCTCGATGCACTGGAAAACTCAGCAACTAGTGGAAAAATAATTGACAATCCTAAAATTTTGATTCGTACAGAAGTTATTGAAGAGAATACTATTCTAATTTGCATCGCTGACAATGGTTGTGGGATTTCAGAGATGGTGCGATCGCACATTTTTGAACCTTTCTTTACCACCAAACAACCCGGACAAGGTACTGGCTTGGGGTTATCTATTAGTTACCAAATTATTGTAGAAAAACACGGTGGTAATATCAAGTGTGTTTCTGAACCCGGTAACGGCTGTGAGTTCTGGATAGAAATCCCAATGAAACGGATAGTTAGCTAAGAAAAAATCAGGCACTTATGTACAGAGGTTAGGAGGAGCGATCGCATTTCAATAAAAAGCAAGCGATCGCCTTTTTTAACGAACCTTTCTAGGCACAGAGGACACAGAGGAAGAAGGGGAGCGATGCCTACCTACGGCGGGCAACTCTTGGAGACGCTACGCGAACGCCTACGCACGATGGAGATTTCTGTAGGCGATCGCTTTTTTGTTTCGCGCAAAGTCGCAGCGAAGCGATCGCCTACTCCAAATCTTCTATACTTGTACTATGTAAAGGTAATCAAATTCTCTATGATTACAAACACTAATACCCAAATGAAAACCAATCAATATCCATTTGCGGAAGAATTAATCACAGATACTCAAGGTAACATTCGTAAAGTAATTATAGATTTTCAAGACTATCTACGCTTATTAGAAGTGATTGAAGATGAAGGATTGATATTAGCAATCAAGGAAGTACAACAAGAAACCCCATTAAATATTAATGAGGCATTAGCAGAATTAGAAAGAGAGTGATACCCAGTATCTATCCAGTTTTATTAAAGATTTAAAAGCGCTCCAAAGTACACCTTACTATGAGACGATTAAAGTACTTGCTTTTGAAGAAATACCACAAATAGCTAACTTTGAAGAAATTACTAATATCAAAAAGCTGCAAGGATATGATGATATTTATCGGATTCGTATAGGTGATTATCGGATCGGGATTATATTTGACGGTGAAACAGTAATCTTTCAGCGTGTGTTACATCGTAAAGATATTTATCGATATTTTCCAAAGTAAGTCAAATTAGTTATTTTGTGGAATTGTGCGATGCCTGCGGCGGGCTTTGCCTACGCACTGTGGAGTTTTGGCGATGCCTTCTCTACGAGACGCTACGCGAACGCCTACGCTCTTTTTAACAAACCTTTCTAGGCGCAGAGAACACAGAGGAAGGAGAGAGCGATCGCTTGGTAGAATACATATTTTATTGCTGATGTTGCAACGAAGCCACTAAATCAGCTTGCATTGAGAAATCTAGTAAGGCTTCGGCTAAATCCTCTAACAATGTTAAAATTATATATCCATAAAGGAGAAGATTATGAGCAATCAATCTGTTCCTAAAACAAATAGTCTCTATGCACAAGATTATCACTTGTGGTTAGAATACACTGTTGATTTATTAAAAAACAAAAAGTTTTTAGAATTAGAGTTAGAAAATTTAATTGAAGAAATTGAAAGTATGGGAAGAAGTGAGAAAAATGCTTTAAGGAGTAATCTTAGAGTGCTTTTAATGCACCTTCTCAAATACAAATTTCAACCCCAGAACCGATCTAATAGCTGGTTATATAGAATCTATGAACATCGTCAAAGATTACAAGAAGCATTTGTAGATAGTCCTAGCTTAAAATACTATTACACGGAAGTTTTTGAAAGTTATTACCAACACGCTAGAAAAGAAGCATCTATTGAAACAGGTCTTCCTCTGTCTATTTTTCCCAAAGACTATCCTTTTTCTGTTGATGAAACCCTAGATTCTGATTTTTTTCCAAATTAATCATAATCGCACACTGGAGATTTTGCAGGCGCTGAGTCAGCCCTGCAATTAGTTCTTCAAGAAAAACACTCACTTACCAAAGATGGGCAAAAACGCCAATTAACACTAGCGGCAGTGACAGCTATTGCAGATTATAGCGGTTCTCGTTTACGTGAGGTACACCCGTAGGGGCACGGCAGTGCCGTGCCCCTACACCTCGTGATGTAATGTTGTACCGCATCTGAATGGGAACCGCTATATGCACCTGGTAGTGAATTAGATATATTCTCTGACTTAGAGGGAGAAGACTTTTGCGACTATCCAGATTAAGACTTCCACAACTCAGGGAATTAGGATAGAACAAATGACCATACAGCTACAATTGAAACCAGAAATAGAAGCTCGTCTCATTGCTGAAGCTGCTGGACAAGGTTTATCGGTAGAAGCTTATCTTGCATCTCTGATTGAAAACAGTTTAACCAGCCATGAAGAAAGTTTTTTTTATCAAGTATCAACCCAGGAAGAATGGGAAGCTATATTAACAGATTTAATAAATAGTCCTGCTTTTTCATTAGCACCAGCACTTTCAGATGCAGCGATTAGTCGAGAGAGTATTTACACCAGAGAAGATGAAATGTTATGAGCTATTTGGTGGATACTAATATTTTGCTGCGTTTGGTACAGAAGAATAGCCCAATGCACTTTGATACTCAAGAGACAAGGGGAATTATCAGGGCAAACGCATCTAAATTACTCCTGATCACAACGAAGGTTAAGAACCAACGAAAAAATCAGGATTTTGCGTTTGATTATTTTTTAAGCCCCAAAGCGATCGCCTAAATCTCTGTCAATAAGCAGCAATTAATGCGACTATTATTGAGCTTATTGATAATCAGAATATCTTGTTGACATGATGCGGCCGCCCTGGGGGAATTATTATATATAATTCCACAGAATCTCATTGAGTTTTGGGCTGTTGCGACAAGACCAATTAATAGTAATGGTTTAGGGTTATCCACGGCTCAAGCATTAGAAGAAACTGAGAAACTCAAGAAGATATTTATACTACACCTTGATACACCTGCTATTTTTGTTGAGTGGGAATCTCTAATTGTTAAATACCAAGTCATGGGAAAACAGGTGCATGATGCACGTTTAGTTGCGGCGATGCTAACACACCAGATTACACATCTACTTACATTTAATATTGATGACTTTAAACGTTTTTCTGCGATTGTAGTTGTTGATCCGCGCAGTGTTACACCGCAGTCTTAATTATATTGCAGAGCGATCGCTTTTTATCTCACGCAAAGACGCAAAGGAAGAAGAGAGCGATCGCACACTAGAGATTTTGCAGGCGAGCGCTCTTTTTAACGAACCACAGAGGAAGGAGAGAGCGATGCCTTCTCTACGAGACGCTCCGCGAACGGCTGGCTTCGCCTACGCACGATGAAGATTTTGCAGGCGATCGCTTTTCAATGATTCAGTCACCCTGATGTTTATATTGAGTTTTCTTTAAAAATGTTTTCAAACGCTTACCATTTCGATTATATGTAACTACAATTTGTAGTTACAAGGGAATTATGGAGTTTTAATGGGATGAAAATAAAAGACTTGCCAATATCCGTAAGCATGGAATCGATTTTATTGATGTGGAAGAAGTATTTGAGGGTGACACGGTAACGGTTAAAGATGATCGTTTTAATTATGGAGAAGAGCGTTTTATTACATTTGGATTAATTGAGGGACGGGTTATTGCTGTTGTCCATACTGAACGAGACAACCTGATACGTATAATTTCTGCAAGGAAGTCAACAAAAAATGAAGAAATCAGATATTTCCAACAAATCGCAGACTGATTGGGAACGGTTGGATGCTATGAAGGATGAAGATATTAACCTTTCAGATTGCTCAGAAGTAACGCCGGAGATGTTTGCATCCGGTGTTGTGCGTCGTGGTTTAAAGTTTAATCCCAAGAAAGTACAAGTGACATTGCGAATTGATAGTGATGTTTTGGAATGGTTTAAAGCAAGAGGAAGCGGATATCAGACGCAGATGAACGCGCTACTTAGAGCATATATGGAAGCACATCAATAATTAACGCGATCGCATATCCGATAAAGTCAGGTTAGGCGATCGCTTTTTTGTCTCACGCAAAGACGCAAAGACGCGAAGCGGCTTCCCGAAGGGTAGGCGCAAAGGAAGAGAAGAGGGCGATGCCTACGGCGGGCAACTCTTGGAGAGGCTACGCCAACGCCTACGCACAATAGAGATTTTGCAGGCGATGCCTGCGGCGGACTTCGCCTACGCTGTTTTTAACGAACCAGAGAGGTGCAGAGGACACAGAGGAAAAAGAGAGCGATCGCTCACATTGTGGAATACATATCTTATTGCTGTTGTTGCAACCAAGCCACTAAATCAGCTTGCATTGAAAAATCTAGTAAGGCTTCCGCTAAATCCTCTAACTGAGTTAACGATAACCCGCGCAGCCGCTCTTGTAATTCAGCAGTAATTACACCAATTCGCTTTGTTAATTGACGCTGGATTATTTTCAATTCTCCTTGTTGTATCCCTTCCTCCATCCAACTGGTGACGATTTGCATAACTACCTGCTGTTGAGTTGGTTCAAATTGAGCAATTTCAGTCTGGAAAATTTCTTCTTCTTGAGCATTTAGCCGTAGATAGGTGTCAATAAACCCAGAAATCAATTGTGTCCGCGCTGGATCTAGCTGTAAGGTAGCTAATAGGCGCAGACACTCAGATTTTACTCTGGGACGGTCTTTTGGCGCTATGTTCATTTTAGCCATGAGCGCACTAGCTACGGGATTTTGCTGTTGCAGATATTCTCGCCAATTCAGACGATTTAACTGGATGACATCATAGTTGAACTGCAAAACAACTTTATTAGGAAATGCTACTTGATGAAAATTTGTTTCAGCTTTTTTGGGGCTATCGTAAGAAAACAACGCGATGGGATACACTGGTAGAGCGTATTTCTCATACAGTCTTGCAAAATAGCGATACATCCGCAAATCAAAAGCTTCTTGATAATAAGCTTGATGTTCTAGATGTACTAGGAAAAACGACTCTTGTCCTCTAAATCTCGCTTTTACTACTAAGTCAGTTTCATATTTTTCTCCAGCAGTAACATCGGTAAATACCTCTTTGTCAATGAAGGAGATCGTATCCCGTTCCAGATAAGCTGTTATCTCTGGAAAAAATAACTCAATGAATTCCGAGAAGAAGGTTGTTAAGAGTTCTTTGAATAGGCGATCGTGGTCTATCATCTCAAATTTATATCATGTTTTGATGAGCGATCGCCTACGCACTATGGAGATTTAGCGATCGCTTTTTTCTCTCACACGATCGCTCTTTTTAACGAACCACAGAGGCGCAGAGAACACAGAGGAAGGAGAGAGCGATCGCACTGATTTTGCAGGCGATGCCTTCGGCGGGCTTCGCCAACGCTTTTTCTAAACGAACCACAAACTAAGCAAATAATTATTTTTCCGCTATTTTAGCAGCTATTGATCTACCAATATTATGGAAATATTCACTTGTTATACCTCTAGTTACAGGATGTTTAGCTATAACAAACACAGTCTGACTATTTTGACAAATTAAGAAACCTTCTGAAGTTGGTGAAAACTCAACATCAGTTATTTTTTCAGTTATTCTTCTCCAAGAATATTCATATCCCTTACCATAGAAAACAACAGTTTTAGGTTGATGTTCTTTTATTCTTTGACTAATATGATTTATTCGCTTTTCAAGACAATAATTTTCATAAGTATCTCTATTAGATAAAAAAGTAAGCTTAGAATATTCACCATATATCCAATGTTTAAGAGATTGTGAGGGTAAAGGTAATAATTCTAATAAACAAGTCTCTTTATCTTTTCTACCTAGCTCGTTTGTTTGATATTCACGAACATCTTTTATATGAATATTCTCTGTTCCTTTGGCACTTAGTACAATGCGAATTATTGACCTCCATACCGGTACATCTAATTTTGCTTTTGCACCTGGTTGAAAACTCGCCCCATATCCGATAGCTTCATGATATTCTGCAACATCATCTATTTCACATCTGCCCCTGTTTGACCATATATTTATTCTTTTTTCAATATTTTGAAAATCTCCTCCTGCTTCTTCCATACCAATAAACCAATAATTTCCTTTATAATTACCATATCCATAAAATGTATCAACTCTTTCTTCTAGAAACTCATCATTAAAAAAATCTTGACTTAACATAACTCTGTTATTTTACTTGGAAAATTAAAAGTTGTTAGTCAAAAAGAATTGAGTATACATGGAATGTCAAGTAAAATAACCAACCTGAAAATTTTCCTAAATTATCAAGTCTATAATAAATAAACTTTCTATTCTTTGCGCCTTTGTATGAGGTAATTTTCCGACAAAAAAACTTGCCTCAGAAGCATCAAACCCCCAAGGCAAGCAAACTCTCTACATTCTTTCTTTACTCCGCGCTCTCTGCGCCTCTGCGGTTCGTTAAAGTTGCTTCACTTCCGAAACCAACTTCGCCACCATATCCTTAGCACTACCAAAAAGCATCGTAGTTTTATCCTTGTAGAACAACTCATTATCTACACCGGCAAAACCCGTACTCATCCCGCGCTTAATTACAATCGTCTGCTTCGCCCGATCTACTTCCAAAATCGGCATACCATAAATCGGGCTATTTGTATCACTCCGCGCCGCTGGATTTACCACATCATTTGCCCCAATTACTAAAGCCACATCCGCTTGATCAAACTGGGGATTAATATCATCCATGTCGTACAACTGGGTATAAGGCACATTTGCTTCTGCAAGTAACACATTCATGTGCCCCGGCATTCTCCCTGCAACAGGGTGAATGGCATACTTGACATCAACACCCATTTTTTCTAACTGATCTGACAATTCCCGGACGCTATGTTGCGCTTGCGCTACTGCCATACCATAACCAGGTACAATTACCACAGAACGGGCATAACCCAACATCATCGCCCCTTCTTCAGGATCGATACTGCGGACACTTTGATCGGTTGCACCACCACTAGCAGCAGCACCACCAGAACTAGAACCTGTACCAAAAGCGCTGAACAGCACACTAAATAAGGAGCGGTTCATCGCCTTACACATAATCTCGGTGAGGATCAACCCGGAGGCTCCCACCAAAGCACCAGCGATGATTAACATATTGTTCATCACTACGAAACCCGCCGCCGCCGCCGCCACTCCTGACAACGAGTTCAACAGCGAGATTACCACTGGCATATCACCGCCACCAATGGGGATGACGAACATCACGCCTAGCACCAATGAAACGCCAACCACTCCCAAGAATATGGGTAAACTATCTGGTGTGATGATTAAGTAGGCACTGCCTACTAGATAAGCACCCAGAAGCAAGAGGTTAAATGGTTGCTGGAATGGAAATGTAATCGGGGAACCGCTAATTAAACCTTGCAATTTGGCAAAGGCTAAAAAACTACCCGTGAAGGTAACACCACCGATTAACACATCCAATAGCATGGAAATATTGACATCTAGCGGTATCGCCTGAGAACTATCTAATAACCGCCAGAATTCGGCAACAGCTACTAATGCCGAAGCCGCACCGCCCAAACCGTTGAGTAAACCCACCATTTGGGGCATTTCAGTCATTTGGACTTTATAGGCTACGATCGCACCAATTCCCGATCCAATCGCCAAGCCCAACAATATCATCTCGTAGTTCAACACATGCTGATCCAGCATTGTTGCCACGATCGCCAGCAACATCCCCACAGCCGCTACAATATTACCGTTCCTCGCTGTAGCAGGCGATCCCAGCTTTTTCAAGCCCAGAATGAATAACGATGCAGCGACTAAGTACGTCAGCTGAATGCCAGTTGGTAAAAAGTCGCTCACGCCTTAATCTCCTTCTTCTTGAACATTTGCAACATTCTGTCTGTCACTAAAAATCCACCCACAACGTTGACTGTTGCCAATACCACAGCAATCAAACCAAGAATTACTGACACACTGGTGTCTCTCGCACCAGCAGCAACTATTGCTCCCAGTACCGAAATGCCAGAAATCGCGTTTGAGCCTGACATTAAGGGCGTGTGTAAAGTCGGTGGGATTTTATTGATGACTTCAAAGCCGATAAAAGATGCCAAAACAAATACAAACAAAGCAGCAAGTAATGCCTCTGTCATGAAATCAAAACTCCTTAATGTAAGTGGGAATTGGGCATTGGGCATTGGGCATTGGGCATAGTTATTTCTTCTTCATCTCCCCCTGCTTCCCCTGCTTCCCCTGCTCCCTCATCTCCCTCATCCCTAATTAACCGCCGATTGTTGAGTACTCAAAGCTTGTAGCGCATCCCGCACTCGTTGATTGCGAATTTCACCAGCGTGGGTAACGCAAGCTGCATCAACGATGTCGTCGCTAAAGTCTACTTGCAAAACTTTGTCTTTAATTAGCAGTTGCATCAATGATGTTACGTTCTTGGCATACAATTGGCTGGCATGAATTGGCATCGATGATGGGAGATTGATGGGGCCGATAATTGTCACGCCGTTCCACACAATATCTTTACCGGGTTCTGTGCAGGCGCAGTTACCACCTTGGTCAGCAGCCAAATCTACAATCACTGAACCGGGTTTCATTTGTGCTACCATTTCTTCTGTAACTAGCCGTGGTGCTTGTCTCCCAGGAACTTGGGCGGTGGTAATTACAACATCAGAATTTTTGACGTGTTCGGCGACAACTTCTTGAGTGCGTTGTTTGCTAGCTTCAGAAATTTCCTTGGCGTAACCACCAGCGGCGACGGTTTCTTCGTCTAATTTGACTTCAACGAATTTTGCCCCTAAGCTTTGCACTTCTTCTTTAACGGCGGGACGGATATCAAAGGCTTCTACCACTGCACCCAAACGTCTGGCGGTAGCGATCGCTTGCAATCCGGCTACACCAGCGCCCATAATAAATACTTTCGCTGGAGCGATCGTCCCTGCGGCTGTGGTTAACATTGGGAAATATTTTGGTAATGCAGCTGCCGCAATTAATACTGCTTTGTAACCTGCTAATGAAGCTTGCGAGGACAAAGCATCCATACTTTGCGCCCTGGTAGTACGGGGAATCATCTCCATACTCAAGGCTGTGATTTTCCGATTTGCTAGTTGCTGCGCCACAATAGGATTTCCCAAAGGATTAAGGAAACTTACTAATACAGCCCCTTCTTTTAACAAATCAACTTCTGAGCGTCCATCTTCTCGTTCTTGTGGTGGGCTGACTTTCAGCAGAATATCTGTTTCGCCCCATAATTTGGCAGTATCGCGGATTATTGTAGCTCCTGCGGCTTCATAGTCAGGATCGCTGAAAAAAGATCGCTCTCCTGCACCTGTTTCTACCCAAACTTCCAAACCTTGCTTTACCAATCGAGCAACGGTGTCAGGAATTAATGCCACACGACGTTCACAAACTTCAATTTCTTTAGCAACTGCTATTCTCATGAAATCTCCTGAAGATAAATACCTAATCTCTGCCAAGTAAGCGATTGTCTAGATGAGGGAATATCCCGCACTCATAGTACTTAGGCAGGAACATCAACCATGACTTTTACTTGTAGATGGAACCTTGAATCTTTCCTCTCCCACTCTTAGCTCTCCAGGCAAAGCCTGACTTTGCCGCTCGCAGATGTCATATTTTCAGATAGTTGCAAACAGGGTTACGTATTGCACATCCTAAGTTGATTCCCAAATTTTGCATCTTTATCTTTAGCTTGTTTTCGGGATTGAGAAATTTTGGTATTCCTTTCTTATAGAGTAATATTGACCGAATTTTTGAAGCTTGAGAATTTCCAAATCAAATTTTAATGATTACGAATTTCATTCCAACTTATCTTAATCAATTTATCTCAAGTTAACTGGCGATCGCTGATGGCATCCCTCAATTTTTATAACAAAACTCTCAAATTTAGATACACTTGTACATATTTAGAAACACAATCAAATCCCGACTGTATTTATATTTAGTTGAAAATTTGACCAACCTAGTCATCAAATCAGTACTCTGTAAGGGTAATGAAGTAAATTGATTATTGGTTAAATTTACTACTAAGGAATTTTACTGTCGCCCAAACATCAGGGAGAATGGCACTTTTTGTTGTTACGGAACGTCAATTGTCAGGAAGTGAGTAGTAAACTTTAGTAACGAATACTAACACACGGTTATTTTAGATAACAGATTTATTTTTTGGTAGAGGAAGCTCAATTATGCGACGTTTACTTTCCGCTTTAGCCGTGACTAGCTGTTTAGTGACTGCATTTCCAGCCCTGACTTGGGCAGATAGCTTACCAGGATTTACACTCTTTAGCGGTGTTAAAGCCGACAATCAACTGCCCTTTCGGTTAGATTTTGGCGGACAAGCCAATGGTTGGGATCGATACATATTAAAGATTCCAGCCAAAAGAATGAAATTGGCAGTTGGTCAATTTGCCATTACCTACCCCGATTATTACAAAGGAACTTTTGACCAGAAAGAAATTGAAGTCCGAGTCAAAGGCAAAGCAGTTCCACTTTCTGAGGTGAAGTGGGACAAAGAAGGTAAGCTGATTAATATTTATCCTCAAGAGCCGGTGCCAGCAGGTAGTGCAGTTGAGGTAGTCTTTTCTAACGTGAAAAACCCATCCTTCGGCGGAGTTTACTATTTTAATTGTCAAGTTCTCTCCCCTGGCGATGTACCACTACTGCGCTACCTGGGAACATGGATTTTGAGCATCAATTAAGACTGGGGAATGGTTACTGGAGACTGGGCAGATAAGGGAACAAGAGGAACAATCAATTCCCAATTCACTAAAAAAGGTGATACAGTTAGAGATTGTGAGTTTTTATAAAAATCACCTAAGAGGAGAAGAGTATGAAAAGAACACTAGGCGGCACTAGCCGTAAGAGAAAAAGAACCTCTGGTTTTCGCGCCAGGATGCGGACACCAGACGGTAGAAACGTGATTAGCGCTAGGAGAAGAAAGGGTCGTCACCGTTTGAGTGTTTAGGACATATTGAGCTAAAAGAGCATCTGTGGCTTTGCCTAAAGCAAATCGGCTAAAATACCGCAAGGATTTCCAGGCAGTTTTCCGGGAAGGAATTCGGCGTAATGGCTCTTACTTAACATTGAGAGCCTTAAAGCCGTTGTGTTCAAGAAAACCTTCTTTGGACACTGCCACCCAGACTACACCAGCAATTGACTCAGTAAATCTTGCCAGTACGCGAATTGGTATTTCCATAAGCACAAAAGTCAGTAAAAGGGCAGTGGTTCGCAACCGAATCAAACGGCAAATTACCTCTGCTTTATATAACTTGCTACCCAAATTATCACCAGGATGGCGGTTAGTGTTCATTGTCAAACCCACAGCAGCAGAATCTAAGTGCGTAAGCCCACAATTTCTGCAAGAATTAGAGCAGTTGTTGGCACAAGCTGAGGTGTTCGATGGGAATTCGTGAAGATGTTTATTATGAAGGTGGCCCCCATATTGGGGATTTAATTGTCAACCTGCTAATTGGGTTAACTGTTGTTGGAATACCATTAACAGTTGGAGCAATTGTTAGGGCATTGTGGCTGCGTTTCCGCATCACCGATCGCCGAGTTACCGTAATCGGAGGTTGGCAGGGGCGCGATCGCACTGACATAATTTACTCAGAAATTGTCAAAGTTGTTACGATCCCCCGTGGCATTGGTTTGTGGGGAGATATGGTACTAACCCTCAGAAATGGCAGTCGTCTCGAATTGCGTGCAATTCCCAAATTTCGGGAAGTCTATGACTACATTAATGAAAGAATTGCTGCGAAAAATCCCGAATATAGCGCTACTGCTAACAAGTGATCGAAGCAAGGGGAGGGAGAAGAACCAATGCTCAATTCCCAATGCCCTATTAGAATGTGCGGCTATCCGTAGCTAAGGGTAGTCGCACATAATTAATGATTTAGATAAATTAGATTCAGTCAGTTTACAGTACCTCAGGTTGAATTCAGAATAATGGATTTTGGTATCGGCTTTCTCTCGAACAACGTGATGCTGCCAATCATAGATTTCTTCTATGGTATAGTGCCTAGCTACGGATTGGCGATCGTTGCTTTGACATTGATAGTCCGCTTCGCGCTCTATCCCCTGAGTGCTGGCTCAATTCGCAACATGCGGAAGATGCGAATTGTACAACCTCTAATGCAGAAGCGGATAGCAGAAGTTAAAGAGCGTTATAAGGATGAACCGCAAAAGCAGCAGGAGGAAATGGTCAATGTCCAAAAAGAATTTGGCAACCCCTTGGCAGGCTGTTTTCCATTACTAGTACAAATGCCGGTCTTATTAGCGCTGTTTGCTACTTTGCGGGGTTCGCCTTTTGCAAGTGCGAACTACAGCGTTAACTTGCAAATCCTTCCCGCAGAACAAATCGAGCAAATTCAACCGCAAGCCTTTGCTACTGCTCCTCAAAATATTTATGTTGCGGATGGGGAACACGTTAAAGTAGCTGCAATCCTTCCCAGTGGCAACAAACTGGCGGTGGGAGAACAAACTAAGATCCAATATCAGACTGTTGAGGGCAAACCCTTTCAGGTACTTTTAGCAGAACACCCAGAAAATAAGCTAGTTCCTGATTGGAAAGTCACCAAAGGGGAAGAGCGGATAAAAATTGATGCTGATGGCAATGTAGAAGCCTTGCAACCGGGAGAAGTTAGCATTCAAGGAACAATTCCTGGACTAGCAGCAGAAAAAGGTTTTCTATTCATTGATGCTTTAGGCAGGGTTGGCGCACAAGATCCTGATGGCACAATCCACTGGGATATTGTCGCCATGATTGTCTTCTTTGGAATCAGCCTTTATGTTAGCCAAATGCTTTCTGGGCAAAATTCCAGTGGTGGTAATCCCCAGCAGGATACCGTTAACAAAATCACTCCAGTCATCTTCTCTGGGATGTTTTTGTTCTTTCCCCTACCAGCCGGGGTGCTGATGTATATGGTGATTGGTAATATTTTTCAAACCGCACAAACTTATCTTCTTTCCCGCGAACCTCTACCAGAAGAACTGCAAAAAATTGTAGAAACTCAGGAGAAAGAAGCAACAACATCTACTGGACAAAAAGCATTGCCATTTGAACCGAAAAGCTCTAAGAAAAAGGCCACAGGGGGATCATGAGTAACATTTCGATGCAGCGAGGTCAGCAGTGGTTAAAAACCCTGCTGGAACTCACTGGAGTCCCTGCTGAGATTCAGGGTCATTTAGAAACGGCCCAATCTCAAGAAGGCGATTCCCCAGAACCAGATAATTACTGGTTGACAATCGATCAAACTAATCTGACAACAGAACAAATCCAGGTATTAATTGGTACTGATGGTTCTGTGTTAGATGCGATTCAGTATCTAGCAAATTCGGTTTTAAATCTGAGCCAACCCCCAGAAGAACAAGCCTCTTACACTATTGAATTGAATGGCTACCGGGTCAAACGAGAAGCCGAAATTCGCGCATTAGCAGAAGCAGCGGCCGATGAAGTGCGCTTTTCTGGTAGAGAAGTAGAAATCAAATCCCTCAGTTCTGCTGAAAGGCGGCAAATCCATACCTTCTTGAAGGAATTTGGAGATTTGGAAACCTTCAGTCGCGGCAAAGAGCCACATCGTCATCTGGTTGTGCGACCAGTTTCTTCGGAAGAAGAGAGACGCGATTAATCGCGTCTGTACAAGGGTGAGGAGAGACGCGATTAATCGCGTCTGTACAAGGGTTAATTGAAAGCTCAATATAATTTCAAAATTTCTCTTGTTCCTAAAAGCTAAAATAAAGATGTAGTATCAGTATTATTGCTGATAATGACCATTAATTTTCGTGAGGATGTCTCACAAATCCTATGGACGCAATTTATATTCCGCAGCTAACCAAAGCCCCGGAGCGGACAGAGGAAGTTCAAGTTGAGGAATTTCTGCCTGGTCTGGAAACGTTGACACCAGTTCGCGGTCATGTGCGCGTGCAGCATCATGGCAGTTACCTGGAAGTATCCGCTCAGGCAGAAACAATTATTACTTGTACCTGCAATCGCTGCTTGCAGCAATACAATCGACGCTTAGGGCTTGATACAAAAGAAATCATCTGGTTAGACGAAACTGCAAATCAAGTAAATGACTTGCCCCTAGAAAGGGAAGTAGTTTTGGAAGAATTGCTTGAAACCCTACCACCCGATGGTTATTTTTATCCCAACGAATGGCTGTATGAGCAGATGTGCTTGGCAGTACCTCAGCGTCAATTGTGCGATCGCAATTGTCCAGGTATTCCTGTAAGTAGTACTGCTGAGATTTCTGATAGTCCTGATACTCCAGTTGATAACCGTTGGGCTTCTCTAGAAGCTTTGAAAAAGCAACTTCCGAACTAATAGCCTATTGCTTATGCCTAAAATTATATGATTTACCGCCCGTGCGTAGTTTACCGCCGTAGGCATCGCTTTCGGGAATATTAACTCGACAGAGACAGCATGGGTGGTAAATATACGAGGCTTGTAAGTAGTGGGAAAACTTATGGCAACAAATACCACTTTTACAAGGCATCACCGGAAAAATTAGGGTGACTGACCATCAATAACATTTAGAAAATCTTCAGCCGTGATAATCGGGCAAGAAAAATTATCTTTTAGACTGAGTAAATCGCGATCGCCGGTCACGAGATAATCAGCCTCACCGATCGCAGCCAAAAGTAAAAAAGGCACATCAAACGGATCGCGACATTCAGGAATTACAGGCAAGCGGTCGGGCATCGCTACAGCTTCACAAAAGAGTATGTAATCCGATAGTAAATCTTCTTGCTCAGTTGGCGTGAGCTTAAACTTTGGATAAGCCAGCACTCGGATTAACTCAGTTGTTGTCGCTTTAGAAACCAGGGGAGTGAAGAGATTGTCCTGCCATGCCAAACGAAGCCTAGATACTCTGCCCCCAAATATCAGCGCCGAGATGATGATATTAGTATCAATTACCACCCGTGGACAAACCATTACGATTGACGCGCCCAAGCCACTGCATCAGCCACATCCTGCTCACTCAGTCCTAAATCCGCCAGCTTAGATCGAACCGCATCAGCCCGATGAATTTTTACAGGAGTCAGAATAATTTGCCCCCCCTCCACCTTTACCTCAAAATACTCAGCCTCACCGATTTCACGAGTAATACTTTTAGGCAGCGTTAGTTGATTTTTAGAAGTTAACTTGGCGAGCATGACTTGCCTCCTAGTCTTTGCTATCAAATGTAAGGATTCCTTACTTGAGTATATAAATTCTACCTTACTAAATCTAAAACCTCCCAGGTTTGGTAACAGAACATTAAGAGCATCTTAACCAAGGTGATTTCCCGCCCGTGCATAATTTACCGCCGTAGGCATCGCAATTGTCCAGGTATTCCTGTAAGTAGTACTGTTGATAGTTCTGATAGTCCTGAAACGCCAGTTGATAACCGTTGGGCTTCTCTGGAAGCTTTGAAAAAGCAACTTCCGGGATAGTAATTTGATAATTCGTTAGACTGAAATCTGGACTTACAACAATAAGCCTGTGTAGACAAGCTTATTGTTTTGTATTTTATTAAATACTTTTGGTAAGATTTGATAGTCATATTTCTATCTAAAAGATAGCCAAAATTGTTGTATTTCATCAATTACTAAAACTAAGTTAATCATAATGTTCAGAAGCTCTTACTTCAACTAATATTAAATAATCTCCTTTTCAAAAATTACAAAAAATATTTATTTCTCTAAATTATTAGTTTTTTAATTAAGTAAACAATGTTTAACATAAAAATTTATCAATTAATACTATTAAAGCTTTTTTTGTTAAACTACTGATTAGTTAACTTTCAATAAAAAAATCATATAATGAAGACTTTTGACTGGAAAAGTCGTATTAGAGAATGGAGCCGTCAGCGAATAGAAGCACTTGAAGAGTATGAGCAGGAAGAGTTACCTCCAGAAATTATTGAATCTGGATCTCTAGGCTATCCAGGTGCAACTGAAGAGCAAATCTCTGCTGAGGAAGCTAGATTAGGTGTAACCTTTCCGTCTTCTTACAGAGAGTTTCTCAAAGTTTCCAATGGGTTGCATTCTACTTCAGAGTATGGCATCAAATTTTCTTCAGTTGAAGAAATTCAGTGGTATATTTTAGATAGAGAAAGCTATATAGATGAGTTAATAGAACTGCACCAGGATTTGGAACCAATACCAGACGAAGAATATTTTGTTTACGGTAATGAGCAATCTTATATTCGTGTAGAACATCTACAAACGTGTCTAGAAATTAGTAGTGAGGAATATTTTATGATTTTTTTACTTAATCCTAAAGTTATTAGAAGTGATGGTGAGTGGGAAACTTGGTACTTTGATTCTAAATATGGAGATGCACAAAGATATCCATCTTTTGGTCAAATGATGGAAGAAATATTAAACGATCCAGAATTTTTAGGATAAACTACGCGAAACACAACCCCCTGAACCACAAGAGGAGAAGTTTTCCAGATATCGTGAAAAGTCAGACCTATTATTCAGTTTGGTTATTTTCTTCTTTCATTTGTTCTAACAATGGACGAAATGAAGAATACGAAGTATAGCCATTTATATTTATTCCTCTTACTTTTAACGTCCGCAATAGTTTCAAACGAGTACAAAATTCTGCTGTTTTGTCTATATGAATTAAAGCGTCAATTATCTCTTTATTCCACTTAGCAAGATTTGTAAAAGCATCAACGCATAACTTGTAAGTATATTCATCGGAACTTTTATAGATTAAATCAATTAGAGCATTAACAGCCTCTCTATTACCTTTTGCAATAAATCCTAAACTATAAGCAACATACTGCCGAGTATGTTCTTCTTCAGTTATTTGTGCCAAACTTATTAGACTAGTAATTGCATATTGATTACCAACAGCAATTTTTGCCAAATTCTGAGCTGCTATCCTGCGGGTAGGTATACGAGCAGTGTTGATTTGCTCAATCAGAGTTTGGATAACATCATTATTATCAGTACCAATTTCGCTCAAACTTTGAATTACTGCCCAGCGTGTTGGTTCATCAATTGTGGTACGTACTACATGAATCAAGGCAGCTATTACATCCGGGTTATTAGCACCAATAAATCCCAAATGTTTAACAGTCTGTTTGAGAATAGCGTTATCTTGACTTGTGCATAGTTGCTGAACGAGAAAAGCAATATTGTATTGTTCTTGCTGGTTACTCATTGGCTTTCTGAACCAAGAAAGTTGTACATTGCGTTCAAGAGAAACTAACCAATAACAGCTATATATGAACTTCCGTGAAGAGTTTAAACTGCTGCTACGCGCCCGTTACCCCTTAATTTATATTCCCACTTATGAGGAAGAACGGGTAGAAGCAGCAATTCGGGAAGAAGCAACCAACCAGGGTAATCGCCCAGTCTATACTTGGGATTTTGTCGATGGCTACCAGGGAAACCCCAATGATGTTGGGTTTGGGCGACGTAACCCCCTACAAGCTTTAGAATTTATCGAAAAATTACCAGCTTCTGCGCCAGCTGTATTGATTCTCCGAGATTATCATCGCTTTTTAGATGATGTTGCGATCGCTCGCAAACTCCGCAATCTCTCCCGACTTCTAAAGTCGCAACCAAAAAATATTGTCCTATTGTCGCCACGCATCGCCATTCCTGACGATTTAACTGAAGTTTTGACAGTCGTCGAGTTTCCCTTACCCGCCGCCCCAGAAATTAAAACTGAGATAGAACGCTTACTACAAAGTACTGGTAACTCACTTTCTGTCCAAGTTTTAGATGATTTGGTGCGTTCTTGTCAAGGACTTTCGATGGAACGGATTCGCCGGGTTTTGGCAAAAGCGATCGCTACCCACGGCGAATTGCAACCAGAAGACGTGGATCTGGTTTTGGAAGAAAAGCGCCAAACTATCCGCCAAACCCAAATCCTGGACTTCTACCCCGCCACTGAGCAAATTTCTGATATCGGCGGATTGGATAACTTGAAAGACTGGCTAATCCGTCGGGGAGGCTCATTTACTGATAAAGCCCGACAGTACGGATTACCGCACCCCCGTGGTTTAATGTTGGTGGGTATTCAGGGAACTGGTAAATCGTTAACAGCAAAAGCGATCGCTCATCACTGGCATTTACCCTTACTACGTCTGGATGTAGGCAGATTATTTGGTGGTTTGGTGGGTGAATCAGAATCTCGAACTCGGCAAATGATTCAAGTAGCTGAAGCCCTCGCTCCCTGTATATTGTGGATTGATGAAATAGATAAAGCCTTTGCCGGAGTTGGTAGCAAAGGTGATGCTGGAACAGCCAGCCGGGTGTTTGGTACTTTTATTAACTGGCTAGCCGAAAAAAGCTCACCCGTTTTTGTCGTCGCTACCGCCAACGATATCCAAGCCTTACCGCCGGAAATGCTCCGCAAAGGGCGATTTGATGAAATTTTCTTTGTGGGTTTGCCCACCCAAGAAGAGAGAAAAGCAATTTATGATGTTCATTTATCCCGATTGCGCCCCCATAACTTGAAAAGTTATGACATTGAAAGGTTAGCTTATGAAACGCCCGATTTTTCGGGAGCAGAGATTGAGCAAACTTTAATTGAAGCGATGCATATTGGATTTAGCCAAAACCGTGACTTTGCTACTGACGATATTTTAGAAGCAGCGAGTCAGATTATCCCGTTGGCGCGAACTGCTGTAGAGCAAATTCAGCAACTCCAAGAATGGGCGGCGGCTGGGAGAGCGCGTTTAGCATCGAAACACAATCCTTTAAGCGATCGCCTCCGGCGCACTACGTGAACGCTTCAACAGTAGCTACAATAATTGATTAGTTAATAATTGCTAGTTAATAGCCAATAGTTAATCATGAATTACTATTGACTATTGACTATTTACTACTGGCAATCGGGTTTTAATTATGTTGTCTGGCTTAACAAAATTTATACTTGGGTTTTTCTTAGCGATCGCTGTATTGGTAGGTGGCGGCGTTGCAGTTGCACTCTATTTCATGAATCGCACCGGCATACCTCCTGCCAAACCCGTTTTTTCCAACGATAGCCCCTCGGTAAAAGCCCAAGCTCCAAAAGGAACTCAGCCTGGAGAAGGCAAACCCAGCCTTACGCCTGAGACATCGACTAAATCGTCTCCAACCTCCACTCCCACAGAATCGCCAAAGGCTACCCCATCACCAAAACCTTTGCCATCGGGAGCTTACCGAGGGCGTGTTAGTTGGGCTGAAGGCTTGAGTTTGCGATCGCAACCAAATCAAGAAGCTGAAAAAATTGGTGGGGTTGCTTTTAATCAAAAAATTATTATTTTGTCAAAAAGCGAGGACAAAGCTTGGCAAAAGATCCGTTTGGAAGGTAGCGAACAAGAAGGTTGGGTGAAAGCAGGTAATACTGAAAAAGTTGATGAACAACAGCCTGAAAAACCAGAGCAATAAAAATTCTATAAATAAATTTTGTTGCTCTGAAACTAGGATGGCTCTTTTAATTCTTTCTCCCTTCTAAGAGTAGATCCCCTCCCCCTGGCTATTCTGGTGAATTACTTGTAAAGAATCATACAAAAAGCAAGCATAACACAGAGAAACTGGTATAATCCTCCATAGCCATAACTTGAAAAAAGCAAGTGAAAACAGGGGTAAATAGTTATTTAACTAAGCTTGCCTCAGTCTATGAGGCATCCAAAAGTGTCAAGACTGTTCCTAGCGTAGCTAATTTCAAATTTTTGAATTGGAAAAAGTTATCTAGCGGTGCGTCAATGCGTCTTTTATCTGTGGCACTGATTACAGGGCTTCTGAGTATAGCTGGGCAAGCTTTAGCACTTCAGAAAATCGGAAGTAATGGGCCGGAAGTTAGCAGTAGCCAGAGATGTTTAAAAAAATTAGGCTACTTTAACGGCCCTGTTACAGGTAAGTTTGCTGGTTTTACTCAAAATGCTGCGATCAAATTTCAGCAAGCAAACAGAATACCTGCTGATGGGGTTATAGGTGTTAATACGCAACAGGCTTTACAACGAGCATGTCAAAGTAGAACTGCTGGTAGGAATAATAGTACCGCATCGCGTAGGCGCAGCCCACCGCAGGCATCGCCAAGTGGCCAATATCCTGTTCTCTCTCAAGGCAAAACTGGTGCAGCCGTGACAAGGTTACAACAGCGTCTGCGGCAGTTAGGTTACTTGAATGCTAATCCCACTGGAAATTTTGGCCCAAAGACTAGAGATGCTACGATCAAATTCCAGCGAAATTATGGGATAGCTGCTAACGGGATTGTGAATCAACAAACTTGGAACGCACTGCTAGGTTCGTCTCCAACTCAAGCCAGAACCAGTCTCTCTACCCAACAAGTCAGAGAACTACAAGTGCGGTTGCGGCAGTTAGGTTATTTTAATACTAATCCCACTGGGACTATTGGCCCGGTAACTAGAAATGCTGTGAGCAAATTCCAGCAAAATAATCGCCTACCTGTAGATGGCATTGCCAATGCTCAAGTTTTGGAGGCAGTGCGTAGAGTCTCTACAGGCGGATCTGTTACTCAACAACCGAGCAGAGATTATCTGACTGTAGGCGATCGCGGAGATAATGTCACATTAGTTCAAGAGCGTTTATCGCAGTTGGGTTTCTCTAATACCAATCCTGATGGATTTTTCAGCGATTACACCAGAGATACTGTGATTGCATTCCAGCAATATTCTCGAATTAATGCTACTGGAAATGTAGATTGGGCAACTTGGCAAGCATTAGGTTTGAATAGCTCAACTGGGGGCAATTATACTGAACCTAATAGTTATGCATCAACTCCTAATAATGACTATGTAGCACCTCAAACTTATCGCTCTGTATTACCTCCTAGTGGTGGTTATGTAGTACCTGTTACCAATGGCAACACATTAGTTGCTAGTAATCCTTACAGAGTAATAGTGCCAATTTCCAGTAATGATACTCTGATTAAAGTGCAACAATATATACCTGATGCTGTTACAGAGCAATCCCATCTAGGGGATTATGTGAATGCTGGAGCATTTAGCGATCGCGCCCAAGCCGAAACCCTAACGAAAAAGCTCCGCTCATTAGGTCTGGATGCACGGGTAAAATACAATTGAATTAGGGACTGGGGATTGGGGATTGGGGACTGGGAAGATTTGATTAAATTGACAAACTCAGCTGCGAACCTTCCTGAGTTTTATTCACCTCAATTCTGGCTTGGAAAGCTTCTTTGAGGTGGGGCATGTGGGTGACAGTGAGAATGCAGGCAAAATCAGAGGATATCGCATTAATCGCTGCAATCAAGCGATCGCATCCTTCGGCATCTTGTGTACCAAAACCTTCATCCACAATCAACAATTGCAATGCCGCCCCCGCCCGTTGTGCTAATAATTTCGCCAGTGCCAAACGGATGGCAAAGTTAATTCTAAAGGCTTCTCCACCAGAGTAAGTTTCATAAGATCGCGTTCCTCTAGAATCGGCAATTAAAATATCTAGGGTGTCTATCAACTTGGCATTTTTCTTGGTTGATTTAGCACTACGTCCAGCTTTTTGAGTAATAAATTGTACGTGAAACTGATTGCCGCTCAACCGCGAAAGTAGTTGATTTGTCTCGGCTTCCAGTTGTGGTAACACATTCTCAATCATCAGTGCTTGGATACCATTTTTACCAAAAGCCTGCGCTAATTCCTGATAAACACGATATTCTTGCTTGCAAGATTGTAATTGCTGCTGCTGTTGTTCATACTGAATTTGCAGCGTTTCCAGTTGATGCGCCAACTGTTCTAAACGCCCCAATTTTGCTATTTGCTCATCAAGTTGCCGTCTGCGGATTGCTAACTGCTGCTCTAAAGCTTGAATTTGGGCAGATGGGTTAGCTGTTGCTTGTAATTGCTGGATAATGCTTTCGATTTGTCCACCAAGTTTTTGCCGTTCCGTGACTCTGGCGCTTCTGGATTCCTCTAACTCTTGCAATCTCGTCTGGAGTTGGGGATACTGCTGCTGGGCTGATAAGAGTTGTTGATAGCGCAAATGCCAAGATTGAGCTTTCTTTACAGCTATCCGTAGATTATTGTGCTGCTCAGAACTGTAGCCGATTTCGGTAATGTGCCGCTCAAGAGCCGCGATTTGTTTAGCGCATTCAGAATCAGTCTGTTCCTGTTGGATTCTGGCTTGTAATTGGGCAATTTGGGATTGTAATTCTGGTTTTCGGACTAATAGTTGCCCTTGTCGCTTATTTGCATCTTTAATCTGCCCTTGTTTGATTTCTGCCCATCGCCACCGTTCAACTTCGCTGCGGGCGAGGGCGTGGTCTTGTTCATTATAATTAGCTTGTTGCAAATATTGGTCTAACTGCCGGAGTTCGGCTTGTTTATCGACAGCATAATCACCAGCTTGGAGCGATCGCTCTAAATGCTGTTTTTCGGCAGCAATTTGTTGTAACTGTTGTTGGACATCAGTTGTAGCTTCTAACTGTGCTGCCAACTGTCCCCGTTGTTCGCGTAAACCATCGTAGCCTGCCAATTGTTGGGATATATCGCGATATTCCTGCCTGAGTGTCTGAATTTCTTTGTCTGACACAGCCAATTGTTCCCGCAGTACCCAAGACTGCCCTTGAGTATCCTCTAATTCAGTCTGGGTTTTTTCCACCACCCGACTCCAGTGATGTTCGTCTAAAGGACGCTCACATAATGGACAAAGTGCTTCAGGATTTTGGAGCATTTGCAATTTTTGCTCTAATTCTCCCAGCTGTTTTTGATAATCCCGTTGATGAGCTTGTAGACGTTCGATAAAGTGCCGCCTTTCTTGCCCTTTTTCTTGCACTCGTTGCAGATAAACCCGCTTTTTCTCCAGTTCCTCAATCTGGATTCCCACATCCATCACCGCTTGTTGTAGTTGCGGTTGTCGTCGCTGCTGGCGTTGCAATTGATTCTCAGTACTTTGGAGTTGTTCGAGTCGCGCTAATAAACCAGCATGAGTGCGATCGAGTTGGTTTTGTAAAGTTGCTCGTTGTTGCAACAACGGAGTCACTTGCATTTGCAGTTCATCTAAGCGATTAACATAGTGACGGGCTGCGGCTAGTTGTGACAAAGCAGCTTCGACTTCACCTGATTTAGTTAGAGTTTGCTGAATATCTCGCTCTTGTTGCTGCAAAGCTTCGATTTGGGCTTGGGCTTGTTGCAGTTGCCGTTCAATTTCGTGAATTTGTTTGGTAAGCTGTTGTTGCTTTTGTTGGCGAGTCTGCCCAGCGCGGGTGTATTCTTCAAATTTGGCAGCAAAGGCTTCTTCTTGAGATTGGAGACTTTGATATTCGGCGTATCCAGCTTTAATCTCAGCTTCTTGGTGTAATATTTTTTCTAAATCTGATAGCTGAGAGCCAATAGCTGATTGTTCTTGTTGGAGGCGATCGCAATCTTGGGTAAGATTTTGGTATTGCTGCTTTACAAAACTGAGTTGTTGTTCCCAATTTTGGCGCTGGTGCTGGACAACTTGCAAACTTTGTAATTGAATATTATCAAAAGCTTGCACCTGTTGCAGCTGGTTGAGTTCGGCTTCTAACTCGACTCTTTGCGCTTGGGTTGTCTCGCGTTGTTGCAACTGAATTTTAATCGACTCCAAAGAACGCTCTAACTCTAATGCCCGTGCTTTGAACTGACGAGAAGATTCCTTTGCCCGTTCTTCCAAATCATCGTACTGATTGAGTTTCAACAACTCCGCTAAAATTTCTTTGCGTTCCGTCGGGCGCTTGAGCATGAATTCATCTGCACGACCTTGACGTAAGTATGCAGAATTAATAAATGTATCGTAATCGAGCTTGATATGTTCTAAAATCAAATCTTGAGTAGCCCTTACCCCTTTGCCAGTGAGTGAGCGAAACCCAGATGGGATTTCGATTTGAAATTCGAGGACGCTAGTGCCGCCCCGAATTCGGGTACGAATCACCCGATATTTTTGCTGGTTACTTTGGAAAGTAAAATCAACTCGAACTTCTTTTGCGCCAGAATAGATGACATCATCTTCAGCAGTGGCACGGCTTTCACCCCAAATTGCCCAAGTGATTGCTTCTAGAAGCGAAGATTTACCCGCACCATTGGAACCCGAAATACAAGCCGTATGCAAACCGCGAAAATCTAAAGTTGCATCACGGTAACTAAGAAAGTTTTTGAGGATGAGTTGTACTGGGATCATTCAGGCTATAGCGCCACATCTACTTTTAATAATTAACAGTACAGATGCACTGTTTGTTAGTTTAGCTATCTAGATATCAGGTTTCTAGTCTTGAAGACATCAATTTTACAAAATTTAACAATAGGATGAGTAAATTTTTCTTGTTGCCTGAATAACTTTTGCTGTCTTTGGAGAAAAATAAAACTTATGTGGAGGTTTCTTGTTATTTGTGCCTGTTATCTGAGAGAAAAACATTCATAGAAGAGTGGTTACAAGCATTGAGATTATTGGGCTAAATTTCGCGTCAAAGTCAGGACTTACGCAAACAATACCCGAAACCCTTATTTTAATGTAGGGGCAGCCCCTACAGCGTGTACTTTTGCGTAAGTCCTAAAGGTAAAAGAATCAAGGTGATAGGGGAAAAAGCGTTAATATACTCAGTAAAAATGTACATTTCTGAGATAGAGATCATAAACCAATGGATATAGCTCTAATCGTTAAATTTCTCGCTCCCTGTCTGCCATATCTGTTGAATGTGGGTAATAAAGCCGTAGAAGGGGCATCACAGAAAGTAGGTGAAGATGTGTGGAATAAAGCCAAGGCGATTTGGGGAAAGTTATATCCCAAAGTAGAGGCTAACGCAGACGCGAAAAAAGCAGCCGAAGCAGCAACGAAAAATCCAGGGGATGAAGATTACCAAGCAGCGTTCCGGGCGCAATTAAAAGATATTTTAAACTCTGATACAGCATTGGCACAAGAGATAGGCAAGATTTTGCAAGAAACAAAATCTGCTGATAGTTCTGTTAGTCTCAATGCTCAATCTTACGATGAAAGTATACAGATAAATACAGCAGGTAATGTTAATAATCCAAATTATGACTTGAGTAGGAATATCAACAGCCCAAAGTAACCATTACTGTTTTTGGTGCTGCACAGCAAGAAATATTGGAGTTGCTAGAACGCAGTACCAAAATAGAATCGCCGGGGGTTCTCAAAGCAGGGAATCCCGGTAAAAGTTTGGCTTACTGGCAAGGAAGAACAGCAGAAATCGCCCAAATACAGCAATGGTTAACTAATGAAAATACCTTTTTAATTGGTATAGAAGGCATTGGTGGCACAGGTAAATCGATGCTGGCTGCTAAAATTTATGATGAAATTGCGGGTTTCCCCAAACGATTTTGGGCTGATGTCAGTAACAGGGCAGGTTTTAGCGATTTAGCTCGCCAAGTCCTCACAGAGTTTGGCTTTCCCGTTCCAGAACAAGAAGCGCAGTTAGTAGAGGCGCTAATTAGGTGTTTACGTTCTGGGCAATTTTTACTGATTATTGACAACCTGGAGAGTTTATTACAATCTGATAGACTGTGGGGAAGTCTGTTTTACGGTGACTTTTTCAATGCTTGGGTGGAATCTGGCGGTAATAGTAAGATGCTAGTCACCACCAGGGAAAGACCAGAATTAAAAGGCTTTGAGTGGCTATCCTTGAAAGGTTTGCAACTAGATGAAGCAGTAGCAGTGTTAACTGTATTAGGCATTCGGGGAGATTTAACGCAGTTTGTGGAATTAGTAGATGGACATCCCCTACTGTTGAGATTGGTAGCAGACTTATTAAAAGAAGAATATCCCCAAGACCCAGACTTAAGCAGATTAGCAGATTTAGGCTTAGGGAATTTGCGGCAGTTGTTGACAGATTCCCAAGTGGTAGGTATCCATCGCCGGGAAAATGTGGGGATGGTGTTGGTATTGGATGCCAGTTTTAATCGGTTGAATGAGTTACAAAAGGTGTTGTTGCTGAATATTAGTGTTTATCGTGGTGCGATTGACAGTGCAGCAGCAGTGGCTATGTTGCCGGTAAGTTCAGCAGCCGAGATTGAGGGAGAATTGAGGAATCTGGTTAAGCGTTCTTTGTTGGTAGAAAAACTCAATGGTAGGCGGCGGTTTGAGTTTCAGGCAGTGGTGTTGGAGTATGTGCGGTATAAAGCTGGCGATCGGACGGAGGCGCATCAAAAAGCCATTGGTTATTATCGCTCAATCGCTAAACAACCACCTTGGACGACAAAAGACGATATTAAAGAATACTTGGAAATCTTCAATCACTTTTATCAGTTGCAAGATTATAACTCTGCCTTTGATAGCATTTGGGTTTGCGATGATTTTTTAACCTTACAGGGTTATTACATAGACCAAGTAGAATTATATGGGCAGTTGGTAAATAAATGGGAAGAAATTGACGATAGAGAAAATTGTAATTATCGGGCTTCTCTGACTTCATTAGGCAATGCTTACTTTTCCTTGGGGGAGTACCCACGAGCGATTGAGTTCTTCCAGCAGTCTTTGGATATATCCAGGGAGATAGGCGATCGCAATACTGAAAGCAAATCCTTAATGAATTTGGGTCTTGCTTACTTTTCCTTGGAAAAGTACCAACGGGCGATTGAGTTATTCCAGCAGTCTTTGGATATATCCAGGGAGATAGGCGATCGCAATACTGAAAGCAAATCCTTAATGAATTTGGGTCTTGCTTACTTTTCCTTGGAAAAGTACCAACGGGCGATTGAGTTCTTCCAGCAGTCTTTGGATATATCCAGGGAGATAGGCGATCGCAATGGCGAAGGTAATTCCTTGGGCAATTTGGGTAATGCTTACTTTTCCCTGAGACAGTACCAAGGGGCGATTGAGTTCTTCCAGCAGTCTTTGGAAATATTTAGGGAGATAAGCAATCGCAATGGCGAAGGTAATTCCTTAATGGGTTTGGGCAATGCTTACTTTTCCCTGAAACAGTACCAACAAGCGATTGAGTTCTACCAGCAGTCTTTGGAAATATTTAGGAAGATAGTCGATTACAATGGCGAAGGTGCTTCCTTAATCGGTTTGGGCAATACTTACTACTCCATGAGACAGTACCAACGGGCGATTGAATTCCACCAGCAGTCTTTGGAAATCAAAAGAGAGATAGGCGATATTCGAGGGCAAGCAATTGCCTGGTGTAACTTAGGTTTGGAATTGGAAAAAGTTGGCCAAGAATCAAATGCGCTGGGTGCTTATCGTAATGCCAGCGAACTATATAAGACTATGAGACTCGATGCTGATGTGCAAGATTGCAACAACGCAATTGAGCGTCTTTCGCAATCAAAAACGCCAGTAGTTTCTCGCCGTGGGTTTTGGGCGTGGTTGTATCGGTTGTGGCGTTGGGTACGCGCTTGGTTCCGGCAGTGATTTTGTTTTACGCACAGAAGAGGCTTTATAGAGTGCGATATTGTAGGATATCTTAATGAAATGTAACGCACTAACCACACCTAAATCTCTATCAACCCACAACTAAGCTACTTGCAGAGGCTTTGTAGGTAGCATTCTTGGTTCTGGCAATGGTTTATTCTCTTCAGAAAGCATTTCCACAAAAGCCTCGATTACTTCCTGACCATTTTTGGCAGCTTCCTCGTAAGTTCTACCATGTGTATGAAATTGTTGCCAAGGGAACTCAGGCAAGTGAACTAAGAAAAGTTGATCCTCTTGTGACCATTGAATCACCATACTGTAGTGATAGATCATTCTTCACCTTCCTCGTTTACAAGTTTTTCGAGTTCTTCCAGCTTTTTCAGCACCCGTTGAATGCCTCTTTCTAAATATAGCGGAGCATCATCACCATCTTTACCAGGAATAGTAAGGGGTTCTTCCGGTAGTATTGGATGTTTCCAAAATGTATGGCTTCCTTTGCCTCGTCCTGGCTGAAGGATATACCCAACTTTTGCTACCATTGCTTTCAATTCTCTTACTTTCTTTGGCATTGCTCCTTAGTTACCAACTTCTTAATTTATTATAATCATTGGAATATAGTGCGATCGCAAGTTCAACAACCCGTCAGAGCATCAGCATAGTACACAGTAGTTTCTCGCCGTGGGTTTTGGGCGTGGTTGCGTCGGTTGTGGCGTTGGGTTTGCTCTTGGTTTCGGCAATCGCTCTTGTCGATTCCCATCTTAATGATACACTCATCACCTGACCCAACAGCGATCGCAATTGACCAATGCGGTGGGTAACTGAAATAGGGTATTCTGATGCTAAAGAAAAAACTTGCTCCAAACCCATAGCCGCAAACTATATCTGGAAAAATCTGGAAGACCGCTCTTATGGGTTCCTATCAATGATAATTTTAAGTATTGGGAACCCCTAAAAATCAAAGTTTATGAACGTAGCCGACGACAAAACGATTGTTCGCGAATATTTCAATTCCACAGGGTTTGACCGTTGGAAGCGAATCTATGGCGATGGCGAAGTCAACAAAGTTCAACTAGACATCCGCAATGGACACCAGCAAACGGTGGATACAGTTCTCGGTTGGCTGAAGGCTGATAACAATTTACCAGAGCTATCAATCTGTGATGCTGGGTGTGGTGTCGGTGTGCGATTCGTTTAACCTAAATGAGTAGAAATACTCAGGGACGGTTAGCTTGGTTCATAGAACCATGACAACTGAATGACCATGTAGGTGTAAGTCCTACCCTGCAAGTGCAGCAGTGACAGCATCTTCCCTACGGTAGCGACTAGCCATCAATCCGTAAAGCGGGAAAAAAAGGAGTTCTTACTGGCAGCCTAAAGCTGGTATTCCTCCAAGCAAGAATCTATGAGTAGCGCAAGCGAAGATACGTCTGAACCATCGTCACGCATACCCAGCGAAATAAGGCTACACACGCTGGAGCCAAAAGGCAAAGGATAAGGGACTGGCAATACCGATTTGACCAGTATGCACTCCCAACAAACCCGGTGGATAGTATCAACTCTAAAGATTCAACCAATGGTCATTCGGAACGAAGTAACCTATTGTTCTCTCTCAGGCAGGTCGATAACTGAGTAGGTGCTAACCGCATGAGGCAATAGGCAGGATTGAGTCAGAAGCGAAAGCCTCGCTGTAATGGCGAGGATATGCTGACGGACTCACGATGAATTGGATTGTAAAGTCACAAGTAGCAATGAATATGTCTAAAACGCGACGAATCAATCTTAAGCCAGCAGAAAAAGCAATCCGCCCGGATACGCCAATTCCAACGGTAAAGGATGACCAATCGACGGTGGAATGGAAACACATTAACTGGCGAAAACTAGAAAAACGTGTTTACAAGTTGCAAAAAAGAATTTACAGAGCCTCATCTCGTGGTGATGTCAAAGCAATACGCAGACTCCAGAAGACACTGATGAAGTCCTGGTCAGCAAAGGTCTTAGCGGTCAGAAGGGTAACACAAGACAATCAAGGCAAGAAGACTCAGGGTGTAGACGGCATAAAATCGCTGACTCCAAAGCAACGTTTCGCCTTAGTTGCCAAATTAAAACCAAAATCAAAATGTCGCCCAACTAGGCGGGTATGGATTCCCAAACCCGGAGAAGAAGAGAAGCGACCACTGGGTATCCCTACAATGTATGACCGAGCCTTGCAAGCACTTGTCAAGATGGCATTAGAGCCAGAATGGGAAGCGCGATTTGAACCCAACAGTTATGGATTCAGACCAGGACGCTCATGCCATGATGCGATTGAAGCAGTATTTACAGCAATTTGCAATAAGCCAAAATATGTACTGGATGCTGACATTGCAAAATGCTTCGACCGTATCAACCATAAGGCACTGCTAGAAAAAATAAATACATTCCCCACCATTCGCCGTCAAATACGTGCGTGGTTGCAAGCGGGAGTGATGGACAAATTGCAGTACCAACAGACATCTGATAGCGAAGCGGGCGCACGTACCCGTGCGACGGGAACGCCGCAAGGCGGGGTCATTTCTCCACTACTTGCCAACATTGCCCTCCACGGAATGGAAAATCAGATAAAGCAGTATGCTGAAACACTGCCAACCAGAGCCGGCTACGGTAAAAAAGTTAACCGTGCAAGCCTAAGCCTAATCCGATATGCCGACGACTTCGTAATTCTCCACGAAGATGTAACCGTTGTCCAAAGATGCCAGAGTATTATCTCTGAATGGTTAAAAGGCATGGGTCTTGAACTAAAGCCAAGCAAAACACGCCTAACCCACACCTTAAATCAGTGTGAAAATGAAAAACCTGGATTTGAATTTCTTGGTTTTAATATTAGGCAGTTCCATGTGGGTAAAAACCACTCAAAACTAGGCTTTAAGACAATCATCACCCCAAGCAAACAAAAGCAAAAGATACATTACAAACGAATAGCTAGTATCATCGATGACCATAAGGCAACGCCACATACGGCGCTAATCAGCCGACTAAACCCGGTAATCAGAGGATGGTCAAACTACTACTCGACAACGGTAAGCAAGAAAACCTTTGCCGCAATAGATAACTTAATGTATCCAAAGCTAAAAGCTTGGGCAAATCACCGCCACCCCAACCAATCAGCAGAATGGGTGTCAAAGAAATATTGGCAAAGTATTGGCGGAGATAATTGGGTATTCGCAACTAACCAAAAAGGTGAAAATCCAATGCGGTTACATTCACACACGGAAACAAAAATTGTCTGTCATGTGAAAGTTAAAGGCGATGCCAGTCCTTATGATGGCAACCTAATTTACTGGAGTTAAAGAATGAGTAAACACCCTGAATTAAGTACAAGGATGTCCTTACTACTTAAAAAGCAAAAAGGGAAATGTACTCACTGCGGATTGTATTTTCGAGAGTTAGATTTACTGGAGATTGACCACATAATCCTTTTAAGTAAAAAGGGAAAAGACGAATACAAAAATCTCCAGATTCTACACAAACACTGCCACGATACCAAAACAACCGAAGATGATTCGGTTGGAGGTACGCACGACAAGCGCCAAGTCATTGAGGAGCCGGATGAGGTGAAAGTCTCACGTCCGGTTTTGAAGACGAGCGGTACCCGTGAGGGAGTCGCTTAGTTTAACAGTCTCAGCATTCCCCTAGCGGTAGATGGTGCCAAGGTCTATGCCGCCGATATTTCTGAGAAAATGGTGGAAGAAGGCAAGGATAGAGCCAAACAAACCTTGGGAAATGATGAAAATCCCACTTTTGCCGTGCAGGATTTGGAATCGTTAAGTGGGAGTTACCATACCGTTATTTGCTTGGATGTTCTCATCCACTACCCCCAAGAAAAAGCCGATGAGATGATTTCTCATCTCTGTTCTTTGGCACAGTCGCGGATAATTCTCAGTTTTGCGCCCAAGACCTGCGCTCTGACTATACTCAAGAAAATTGGTAGTTTTTTTCCCGGGCCAAGTAAAGCGACTCGTGCATATTTGCATCGTGAGGCTGATGTGGTGAAAATTTTAGAAACTAATGGTTTTTCATTGCAACGAAAGGCGATGACGAAGACTCGCTTCTATTTTTCCCGCCTGCTGGAAGCTACACGCAACTAAGGTGAAAATCGCAGCAAGAGGTCTATTTACCTTTGCTGCGATTTGACAATTTCAAGGCTTAACACTGGCAGGTATTGTAGTTAGCGCTAAGTTCTGATTTTGCTTATCGCTCTGATTGGGAGCATCAGTAAATATTATAAAATAAGCTGATGGCGATCGCCGATGATCCTAAGAAAATAATTCCAGGAAGTAACCAGATTTCCCTTGTATTCCGATAAATTTTATCCTTAGAAGCTTTGATAGAGGATACAGCTGGTTCAAAATTCTGGGATGCTGATTTAAATGGTTGCAGGAATTGTTCAATTTCGGTGTTATCAAATGGTTTAATTTGTCGAAATATTGCATGATTACTGGGTATGTTGTATGTATTTAATACCCTTGCTTCTTCAAGAAAGGCAGGCAAAAAATTTGATGCAAAAGCTAAAAAATCGTCGCTGGGAGTAAATTGATATATTGGAAGCTTTGCGAAAGTAAGGTTAAAATCGCTAGCAAAGTGTAAATCTGAAGTGAAGCTATGAAAACTGCTGAAAAATTGGCTGCTGGTTGGCTACTGACACTCGGATTCATGTTTCTCACGCTATCAGCAACAGCTATAGTGGAAAAAGTTGCTACAGGTAAAGCCATCTTAATACCCACAGACAAGTATGATTTTACTGCGCCAAATGCTACTTACGAAGATGATAATACTGCTGTTGGCGGTCTAATTTTTGGTGTGCCAACTTTAACATTGGGGACATGGTTAGCATTGGGATTGTATCGTCAAAGTCGGCAAGAGAAAAAGGCGCTTAATCAACAAGTTAGCGATCGCCTGCAATCGATTTTTTATGAGATGCTAGAAGAAAATCATGGGCGCGTAACTGTTTTAGGCTTTGCAATGCACTCACAACTGCCCGCAACCCACGCCAGACAATATTTAGATGAAAAAGCTAAAGAATTCAATGCAAACTTTAAGGTGAACGAAGAAGGGGCTGTATCATATCATTTTGATGTCTAATTGTCATTTGTCCTTTATTCTTTCTTATTCACTAATGACCAATGACCAATGACCAATGACCAATGACCAATGACCAATGACTAATAATCAACTTACGGCTAGGTCTAATGACGCAGATTTTTTTGAGCGTAGCTGCCATTTTAGGCGGTTTGTCAGTTGCTGCTGGTGCTTTTGCTTCCCATGCCTTACGGGAAAAAATTAGTGAGCGATCGCTAGAAATTTTTGAAACTGGCGCTCGCTATCAAATGTATCATGCTCTTGCACTTTTTTTAGTAGCAATACTAATTAGTTGTACCGAGTCCCCTCAACCCACTCTCGTAGCCAGTGGATGGCTGTTTCTCGTTGGTATTGCTATTTTTTCAGGTAGCTTGTACGCCCTTAGTTTAACTGGTATTAAATCCTTGGGAGCGATCGCACCACTCGGCGGTGCAGCTTTTCTTGCTGGTTGGGGTACTTTAGCTTTTGCTGCTTGGAATCCCCAGTGAAGTATAAAGGGGAAAATTAGTCACTGAGGCAATATGAAATTTTTAGAATGCGGGAATTCCAATACCTGGTCTACCGTTGCTACCATTTCTACCAGGCTCGCCCTTATCGCCCTTTGCACCTGGGAGGGTGACAACCGTTGTAACGCCGTTCAATCCTGGTAGTCCCCTTTCACCTTTATCGCCCTTGTCACCCTTAATGCCCGGTATTCCTCGTATTCCCGGTATACCTTGCAACCCGCGCAGTGACTTAATCCCCTGATAAAGTGCGATCGCTGTCAGTGCGGTAGTCAGCGCAGTACCTGCTTTCCCTAAAGCATCTCCCGCAATACGTTTTGCCTGTTCTCCAATACTTTCGGCTTCTGTTGCCTTTTTATAAGCAGTAGTGGCAATGTTGTAGAGCGTGCTTCCATCGCTATCCTTAATCACCAAACCTGTAACACCGTCACTAACAAATACGTTGTTAATGACGGTTAGTGCGCCAGAGTTAATTGAGAAGCCAGATTGGATTAGTCGCTCCGTACCGTGACAGTTGCCGTACAGGTAGGGTGTTGACTTTGGGTGTTTTAAGGTGATATTTTTTCATACATATAGCGGTATGCATTTGAATGAGATACGAACTTGTGTACTATAGGTTTGATTTACTGAATTTAAGAGTTACTTGGAAGACTTGATACTGGTTCTACGTATTCAGTGATGCAATAGCAACAATGAGT
>NZ_NOLK01000179.1:0-14872 GCF_002245985.1 Nostoc sp. 'Peltigera membranacea cyanobiont' 232 | reverse complement strand
CTCAATGGCGATCGCAGTATTACATCAAGGACAATTGCCTATCCCATCCCTGAACCTTCACTGTTCAATAGCTTTAAAATCTGTAGTGCCTATTCCGCATAGCTTAGAGCTTTTCTTAGTGCCATTCGAACGTGACCCTTGACAATGGTTGTACAAGTCCTGTGGCACAATTACTGCCACCTAAAGGAGAAGCCTATCTCTTTCAAGAAGTCACCATTTTACAAGATATTGAGTGCCATCTTGCCACTGCTAATTTAGCGATGGCAGGTGAGCCTTGGGCAGTCCTGACAGATACGACCCCCTCGTTACAAACATTTGAAGTCTACGGTCAGCGATTTGGTGGAATCGAACCGCATTTTAAGGATTACAAGTCGGCAGCCTTTGACTTGACCCGTTCTCACTTGCGGGATGAAATGGCACTCAGTTGTTTATTGATGCTACTAGCTGCTGCTACGCTGATTGCCATTTCCATTGCCGTCGTTGTCACCAGTGAAGGTCGCACTAAGATGCTTGACTGGCATTTCCACAGAGGTTTGAGCTTTTTACAATTGGGTTTACGTGAGATTAAACGATTGTGTTATCAATGTCTGCCGATTCCTAGCTTTGCCCCTTTACCTCGAAGGAGTCCTATACCGGGCTGTGCCTCACTTAAAAAACGGGAACAATTACAGACCAGGGTTGAGTTCTCCAAAGTCACTGTTTTCTCTACTTAAAACTCAAAAAAGTTTTCTGCACCACTAAGCTCATAATGTCAATAGAGTTTAAATCACCTTACAAAGTAGGAGAAACGTATCTAAACTATAAAAATCTTTAATACCAAGGGTTTTAGAAAAGCCGTACATTCGCTATGAGAAACGAGTACTACAATATACTAGTAATTAAAATTGTGATCACTAGTCATTCCACTTCACCAACACCCCGTCCACAATCGCAATTCCCCACTGCGGAAACTTCGCCAGCAACTTCTTGATCACAATCTGCAAAGCCGGATCATCACTCCAGCACGAGAGCAAGAAGTCAAACCCCGGATTTTCCCCAACCAGAGAAGCCATCTTCAGTTTCTCCATCCGCAATAGTCTAGTCTTGGATCTAACGGCGATGTCTTCTCTACAAGACGCTCCGCGAACGGCGGTAAACAACGCCTCACTAGATTTTTGCACCTGATAATTGACCACAGATATATTCCACTGCTTCTCAAACTTGCTGATTGTTGTCCTCATGCTGGCGTAATACTTGCTGTCTAGCAAATATTGAATTACCCACAACGGGGGGCATTCTCCAAGGTTTGCTCTATCCAACCATTCAAATATCTCATTTTGATTTAATGACACGGGCGCTTGATTAGCGATCGCAGAATCTAGAGAAAATTTATTTTCGGCAACGGGCGCGGCGGAACCAGTACCCTCATGAGGGAATATCCCCTCAACACCACAGTCCTGCTTTTCAGCTAACAACGAAGTAGAATGACTCGGTGCATCATCTACAAGCGCCAGCGATGTACAGTTATTCGCCGTAGGCGAGTCTTCAAGTTCTGACGCGCTTTCGATACGTGAAGGCGACGCGCCCCTCAAGGGCGCGTGAGCCGTTTCCTCCTCACGCGGATTTCGAGCAAGCGCGTCAGAACCAACTACCATACCAACAACCTTAGTTGGTTGTTGGTAGGTAGTTAACGGGTAGTTAGAAACGTTGTTAGGTTTTTGGAAACCTTGCAAATCCTCACTTTTTTGACCATTCTTTTGGAATGATTCCAAATCAGGCTGAATTTGTTCCACTTTGGGGTAATTTTCATTCCGTCCGGGCTGGTTTACTTTCTCGCCGGCGTGGACGGCTTTCTCGTCACAAGAACTGGTTTCCGCAGACGTGGACAATTCCCAATAAAAGCGATTGTAATAACCGTGCAAGTTACGGACACGGTAGCTAATCAACCCAGGTCTACCGGAGGGTAAGCGGCCAAACACTTCCTCAAACTGGAACAGTCCTTGAGCAGTCAACGCCGCCCCTGCTTTTTGCAAAGATTTGTAGGTGAGGTTAGTATCGAGTTTATGGGCAGAACCCCCGAATTGTTCAGCCGCTACAGAGTCTAACCAAAGCTGTTGGACTGACGGAGGCTGTTGACGAACCCAGTTAATATCCTCAATTGATACCTTGCAATGTGGTCTAATCGATTTATCTTCTGAAGCTTGTTTGCGATCGCTTCGCTGTTTGCTGCCACCGTTGATTGCTTTTAACGCTGTAGTCATAAATTCCCCCAAAATTTGCATGACAATATGAGCGGCATGGTTGCAATGCCACGTTTAAGTTTTTTGGCTATTCTCAAAGCGAGTCTTTATCTACTGGTTCTCGTCTTGCCAAAAGCGCAACTCATCTCGTGAATACCTATCAGCCTTTTTTGATTGCTCCTTCCAACAATCCCAGGCAACCACCAACTCTTCGCCCAAATCCTCTACAACTTCACCCCTCTCTACATACAAAGTTCGGTAAGGGTCGGCATGAGCAACAATAGAACCAACGCCAATAATGCGCGGTTGAAGGGATGCTTTCTGAAGAGCCGTAATTAACTCTGTTTCCTGGGTGGTAAGTTCTGCCCAGTAATCTTGTTTAATCACCTCGTACTCTTGGGCAATATCCCAATAATCCTGCCAAGTACACCCAGGTTTAGCTAGCACTGCCTTAATATCACTAATCGCCTGGGGCAACATTTCCAGTTGCTCGGCTCGATAGGCGATTGCTTCAGGAGTTGGACTACTGCCCAGAATTATGGCCGCAGCTTCCAGGGCTTGGGTATTGTTCATAGCGTTGGCGAGATTCTTCAATGCCATACCCATCAAGCGCAGACATTCTTGGGCATTCTCTTTTGGAGGTTCTTGGGCTAGCGATCGCAAATCAATTGTCTTCTCCAGGGCAAGCTTGACTTGCTTGTTCAAAACTTTAGTCGCTTGCTGGGTCATGGTATTCCCCCACTGTTGCGAGGGACGTTGCTCTACGGCATTTTCCAAATCCTGAATATGCTGCCTAAGCTGTTGGTTCTCAGTCTCCAACTGCCGTAGGGATTCCATTTCATCCAGCCGTTGCTGTAACTGAATATTCTGCTCTTTCTGTTGCTTGTACAGGTTTTGTAAGGATAAGATTTGTTCTTGTACCTGGGCTTCGGCTCTAGCCCCTGCTTCGGCTTGTAGTCCAATCCTCAATTCCTGCTCTAGACGCTCTAATTCTTGCTTGTGTTGTTTTTCGAGTGCCGCGATCGCTTCAGAATATTCTTTGGGGTATCTACGCTCACTCGGTTCGGACACAATTGCGTCATTTAAATCAGTCAAATCAGTGTTGTTTACCAGCAGCCTCTCGCCATCGCTGAAAGTCACAATCTGCTGTGAAGTGTTTGGCGGGTCTGCTTCAATCACTCCCGACTCCCCATAACGGGGATGTGATTGTGAGGAAATCCTGACCGATTTACACAATTGCGTTTGACTTTTTTCGCTTTTTGTGGTGCGTTTAGTTATTGGTGCAACCTGTTGTACTGCTTTGGCAAAGTCTGCTGCGGTGGGGAAGGGTTTTTCTTTTGCTGCGAGCGCAACAGCTTGTTCTAACTTATCGGGAGTTTTGACCAGTCGGAGCAAGGAGCGAGTTTGAGAGGGTTTGGTAATATGTGGCCTCAGTTCTTCTGGTAAGGTATCAACTACTCGCTTGGCCGCAAATAGATCCTTGACCCGGCGATATCCCCCGTGTTTGGTCAACTCGCTTTCGCAGTAAGCTTCAAAGCTGTTGTGTCCACCATCTTCGTAATAGCCTTTGTCTCGCATCAGTCGCAATTCATCGGATGCTTGCCACTCAAAACGGTCGATGGCGGTGAAGGTTTCCTGGATGCTGGTGTTGAGAATGCCGTAATTGAACGCTAATGTTGTTTCGGAAGGGTTTAGTGTCAGCATATTCCTCTCCTATTCAAATAAATAGAAGAGGTGCTATAAACTACCTTTAGTAAATGAAAAATTATTTGTACCCCTGGTTTCACACCACCAGAGCTAATATTATTCTTTTTATTACAAGCACAAGCTAACAGAGATAGACGGCTGTTAATAATACAACTGAACTCTGTACATAGTGCAGGGAAATTTGGTACTGTTAGGTAAATCATAGCCTTAAACGTTGGTTATGTTCTGCCCCCACTGGTAGCCTGCAAAACTTCCCTGTGGGGTCTTTAATTTATGACTGCTGCGGACGCTTGAGAGTCTGAGCTTCCAATCCTTTATCTATGCTGACTCCTATGGGTGTCTGCATACTTTCCAATGAATCCACAGATTTTGCAATGCCTCTATATCTCCTGAATGCAATTGCATATAAACCGATAGTTTCTGGTGTGTCATATTGTCAAAATGAGGTTAAATCATATATTCATAGTATAGGCAGTGCATAGAATAGTCAATGCACTGCCTAAATTTGTATATACACCCTATTTATGCAAAATCCCCTGACTCATCGTCAGGGGATATAGAATTAGTTTTTAAAGATTTACGAACGCGCTCACGCCAAAGCCTGAAAAACTGAAGCTCGTTTCTCAGGCTGCTAATTCCCCCAATACTTGCTCAACCCTTACTAATCTTTTTTCTAGCTCCTCTATTTTCTGAGATTCATTCTTTTGGGGAGAAGCTAAATACTGCTTCATATATTCAATTAGTAATTCTGTAGCTGAAGTATTATCTTCTTTAGCTTTCCTTATGAAAGCTTCTTTTAACTCATCATCTATTCGGATATTTAGCTGACCCATACGCTTCCTGCATTTATCTGTCTATACATAAGACTAGCCCCATTTACTTGTCTATGCAATGCCTATGCTAGTTTTTTCATGACTTATAAGGCTTTTTTCAATTTTGCATATACAAAATCTAGAAAATATATTGACATTTGCATAGCATTTGTATATACTAAAGCTATGCAAACAAAAGGCGATCGCGAGGTCTGGACAACTTGAGCGATCGCCCTTTGTGAAAACCTAACCCCGTGTAGAGGCAGGAGATCCTTATTATGACGCAATCCGTTTACACACAACAAGCACCCTCAAGCTTCAAACTCAATCAAACAATAATTGCAGATACTCCCTTCAAAGATGAGCAAGCCCTAGCTCAAGCAGAACTGAACAACTATATCGAATCCCAAGCCGAAGCTGTAGCCCCAACCCAAGATCCCCTGACTGTTCGTGACCGTCGCATCATTGGCGAGATTATTCAAGTCGAACCGGAATCAGTTCGTACTATCTGGCTTGAAGGTGGAATCACTGTATGGGTGCGGTTCGTAAACGGTGGCTGCTTGCCTTTTGACCGAGACTGGTTCGCAAAAAGAGTTGCAGAGGTTAAAGCGACACTTCCAGAAACACCATTGGAGCGCAATGAACGCCTCAGCGATGAATTAGAAGAAGCTTGTGTCAAGTTCAACCTGTGGCATCCCCAGATTGATTGGTTATCCTTAATATCAATTCCACACGGTTGGAAATACCCTCGTTTTACTTTAGGACAACGTGCAGAACAAGGACTGATTATCGGCATCAAGTATTATCCAAGCGACAGTTTTTTAGCATACGAATATGGCGAAGGCTGGCGGTACATCGCCATGCCTGATATCAATTCTATTGATGAAGGAAATCACTTAGAGAACGAAATTAAATTACTGACACCGCAGGAATTGAGAGCAGAGATTCAGGCTGAAATAGAACAATGTCTACGCCAACTTGAACTGCTTAAGTACGAATTAAAAGCAATTCCTGGAGGTGTAGCTAATCCCTAAATCGCCCAAAAACTGCTCTGACCTCACGGCTGCTAGCTTGCTGATTTTCTTGCGCCGCTATGGTGGTTCTGCTCCTTTACACAGCATTAATTTCTCACGAACAGTAATCCAATCATTACTCGATAGAGAACTAGTACGAGTGCAGAATACCAAACACGGTTTTTTACTGACAATTACACAAGATTCCGACAAATTGCCGACTAACTAAGCCCATTAAATCATTCAAACAAACACAGCCATCACTTTGCACACATGGAAACTATCAAAATCAACAACAGCGTTTTTCTCATTCCTCCCAGCCAACCTAAATTGCAAGCCAATTGCGCTAAAGAATATGGACAATTCCTTCTAGATTGTCCCCCAAAGCTGACGATTCTAGAAGCACAAGCCGGTGGATATCTCAAAGGTAATAAGGCTGACTTTGCAATCGCGATCTCCCGCCCTGACCGTCTACTCACAATCAACGAGAACTTCACCAACGAGCCATTTACTGAACTCTGGGTGATTCCGGTTGCTGGCGGACTTAAGGATCAGTTTAAGGGCCCAGCTTCCATGCTGCTTAGTTTCTTAATCCATCGCCGGAGTAAAGACAATTTCGCCGGACTGTACAACCACTTCGCCCATCGTGCTTTTCAATCGTGGTGTGAGGAAGGGATGCCCGGAGATCCAAAGGAGTTCTGTTATCAGGCGATCGCTAGCGTATTGAAAAACTATATTTTCTGCGCGGAGTTTCAGAAGGTAGAAGGGACACTAGGAACGTACTGGTTTATTCAGTGGAGCTATCGCAATCCTCAGTCTGATTTTGAGAAGGATGCGCTAGAGGCAGCAGAGATGATTCGTAGTGGTGCAGAATCTGGGGCAACAATTCATTGGGTGACGAATGATACTTACGAACGCTGGGCATCAAACGCGATTGTTGCTGCGCCTGCATTACCGGCTGTTTCGGAAGCAGAGGCAAGAGCATCTTTACAAGCTCAAAATCAACAAGTATTGCCACAAGGTAACAAACGGTAATTAAGCATTATAAAGGCGATTCGCTCAAGAGTCGCCACTACATCAATTAGCAACAAAATCACTCCATGAAAATCGGTACTGTCTCAATTAATTATTCAAGAAAATTCAATTTAGGAAACTACGAATCTCTCGAAGTAGGCTGTTCTCTCTGGGCGCAAGTGGAAGATGAAGAAGATGCTTCGGGCGTAGTTCAATTCCTTTACCACCAAGCTAAAGCAGCAGTGAAAGAAGCTGCAATGCCAGTAATTAAAGCGTCGGAATTTCAAATCAGTAAAGCCAAATCTCAAAAGAAGGTGACAACTGATTTGGGTGTTGGGGAATTGGAGGATTTATGAAACAACTAACAGGTTCTATGTCCATCGCTGCACTACCACCATCTACTGCGGCATCTTCTAAAAAAGAACTACTTGAAACAATCGATTGGCTCCAAAGAGAAGGAGCGGCAACTGAAACTAATCTCAAGCTTTTGACTGCAATTGTTGAATCAATTCTATGGTCTGAAGAATCCTACACCAGATTTTTGCAATGCGGGTTTGATGCTGCAATTGAACTATTTGATATTACTTCTCAAAACTGGGATTTTACAGAAACAAACTCATCACCTCACAACCCCAGAAATTGGGACGAATACAAGCGGCTAGAAAAACACCAATAATATTTCTTCAGCTTATTTAGTCATAAGAGGAATAAAAAATGAAAAGAAAATGGACTCCCCAAGAGTTAGAAATTCTTGAAGAAATGTCTGAAGCTTACACACCTAAACAGATAGCATACAGACTCAGAAGACGAGGCTATCATCGCACAACTTTAGCTGTTCATAAAAAGCTCTATGCGTTGGGTTATGCTGCACGTCCTACTCTCGATAACTATAGTTGTAATCAAATTGCTCAAGCTCTTTCATTGAACCCCTGTACTGTAGCTAAATGGGTAAAACGAGGCTGGCTCAAAGCTATTCGGCGTTCCGCGACAAATTACCTAGTTAAGAGTCGGGATTTAAAACGGTTTTTCAAAAATCCTCCACAATCAATTAAAAAGCGGATTTCAAGGATAGATCCGCAGATTATTAGGTATTTAGTAGGGTAGCTAAACAGTATTTAAGTCTAAAGCAGAGGAGTTTTTAACAATGCGAATAACCTACCAGTACCGTTTACGTCTAACTCAAAAACAAATAGACACATTTGAACACTGGCTCGAATTATGCCGTCGCCAGTACAATTATAGGTTGGCAGAAAGGTTTAACTGGTGGGAACAAAACCGTTGTGATGTTAACCGATGCTCTATAGTTTGTTGCAGCATTGCACCGTTGAAAGACCAACCAAATCGTTGGTCACAACAAAAGGATTTAGCTAATACTAAAGCTCTATTTCCTGAGTATAAAGAACTTCCTTTGCATACATTACAAAATGTAATTGCAAGAGTTGATAAAACTTACACTCGATGGTTGAAAGGTGATAAAAATGGTAAAAAGTCTGGTCGTCCTAGATTCAAAGGTAAAGGGCGTTATCGTTCTTTAACTTTCCCCGATCCAATTAAGCCTGAACACATTCAAGGTAAGTTTATTCAGTTGCCTAAAATTGGAAAGGTAAAAGCAATATTGCACCGCCCCATACTTGACGATTTTAAAATCAAAACTGCTACTGTCACGCGTAAAGCTGACGGCTGGTATATCGGACTTAGTTTAGAAGATATGACTGTGCCTAGCCTTAAAACTGATGCCATACCTACACCAGATAACACAGTGGGTATTGACATGGGTCTTAAGTTTTTCTTAGTAACCAGTGACGGTGAAGAAGTTGCTATTCCCCAGTATTACCGCAAATCACAAAAACGCCTGAAACGCCTGCAACGTCAGTTGTCTCGTAAACAAAAAGGGTCAAAACGTAGAGCATTAGCAGTAAAACGAGTTGCCAAGCTGCATCAAAAAGTAGCCAACCAACGCAGAGATTTTCATTACAAAACTGCCCTATGGTTGTTGTCTAAGGGATACAAATTTATTGCTTATGAACATTTAAATATCATAGGTCTAGCTAGATCGCGTCGATCGCGACTAGCCAAATCAATTCTTGACGCAGGGTGGGGTCAATTTTTGGCAATCGCTAGTCTTAAAGCTGCAAACGCTGGAGGCGCAGGATTGCCACAAAACTCACATAAATCAACCATTGAATGTTCTGATTGTGGTCAAGATGTACCAAAAACACTGGCTGACCGATGGCACAATTGCCAGTGTGGTGCAAGCTACGACCGTGACCACAACGCAGCACGAAATATAAAACATAGGGCGGTGGGGCATCGCGTCCTTTAAAGCTCAGTTAATGTCCGACCCATTGGGGGGAGTCGCTGAGAAGCTCAGGTTGTCCCAAAAGGCAATACTGGGAGTATGTCACGGCGTGGAGTATGAGACTTTGGTAATTTGTACAGTGACAAATTAGATGGCGTTGAGACAATTCATATCATAGAGTAAGCCCTTAAGTTATTGATATAGTGAGATGTGATTTATACAGGGTTTTATGGGAACATTAATAAGGAGAAAAAACCCTGACCCTTCTTGCTAAGTTACTGTTCTAGGATGCTGTAATGTCTTTGAGTGAAGCCAATACCAGACAGAAGTTAATTGATCCGGCGTTAGAAAAAGCAGGATGGAACCTTACAAATCCCGATCAGGCGAAGATTAAGATTCCAGTAGATGGCTATGATGCAGCACCTTGGAAGAATGGAGTGACGGACTATTTTGATGCCCTAATGATTGGGTTAACGGCTACTCCAGTAACTTTTGTTGATCACAATACCTTTAGCGCCTTTCACTTTGTAATCCCAAATTTATTAAATAAATACTATATAAGTGATTTTAATTACATACAATTTAAGTAAATGCCTTCTTTAAACCAAATTATTAAACAACGTATTAAAAATTTACCGAAGAGTATTCAGGAACTATCTGACTCTAAAACACATCAAATCGCGGCTCTTCACCTAAGCAACGAATTTATCAACTCTTATGTCAATCATGTACACGATAGTTGGTCTGAGGTTCCTATAAATATTGATAATGAGGATGAAGAGTTTCATATTGTTGAAATGGCAGGTTTACTCATTGATGATAAGTTTATTTTAACAGAGAGGGATAAGACCCAATCTAAAAGAGATTTTCATTTCAATAAAATGAAAGCCTTTATTAGAGGACAGATGTTTATTGCAATAATGGGAGAATTGGAAGATTTTTTTTCAAAATTATTATTACTAACTTTACAAGCTTATCCAGAGAAACTAGGAGAGCAAAAACTTAGATTAAAAGATATAGAGTGTAAATTCAATAATTTTAATTGGGTTAAATCTAAAGAAAAACATATTAATTTTAATACAAGTGAAGACCTAATTAAAGAAATTGATAAACAAATTGAAAGAGCTATCATGGAAATGATATACAAAGGCTCTGATGAATATATCAAAAAACTTAGATCATATTTGAGTAAAGATAAGAATTCAGAAGGTAAAGATAAGAATTCAGAAGGTAAAGATAAGAATTTAGAAAATTTACTATGGTGGTTTGCACCACTATATGCAGAGATGAAGGCTAGGCGTAATGCTGCATTACATAATGGCTGGTATAGAAATGACAAATATGATGAAATAATAAAACCAATAAAAAGTAAATTAAAAGATATTGAAAAAAAGCAGGGGATACCTTATCCAGTTTCAGAATTTGATTTTTTAGGAATAGACTCAGATTATTTTGACCAAAGTTATAAAATAGCCCGTCAAGTTATAGATGAGTTTACGTCTCTTTGTATAAATAATTTCAAAATTACAAAAAAATCATAATGCTCACAGACCTCCATTTAAAATCAAAGTAGACCAACTTTGGAATAAGCTATGGACTGGTGGCTTATCCAATCTAATGGATGCGCTCAAGCAGTTCTCTTTCTTGCTTTTCCTGAAGCGGTTGGATGAAGTTGAAGATAATCGTTAACGTCAAGCTAAACGGCGAAAACAGGAGTATGTTGCTCTTGTCTCCCTAGAAATGCAGTGGCGATAATGGACAAAAATGACGGTTGACAAGGCATTAAATCATTTAAAAAATAAAGCTTTTTCTCGGCTGAAAGAAATTGGTAATACTGAAGTTCCTTTGGCAAGTATATGCAAAATGTGGAAAAGTTAGTTAACAAGAAACAGAAGCAATTCAGCTAACCTTGCTTGGATTAGAATAGATAAAAGAATGAAGTGTGATCGGAATTTATCTGTTTGCGAACAACGCGATCGCACTACCTGCTTGAAGCCGGATGGAGAGCAGACAACGCAATCCAAGGACTTGGGCGCTCACACCGCACAAACCAAGCATCAGCACCCGTGTTCAGACCTGTTACCACTAACGTCATCGGTGAACGCCGCTTTATCTCAACCATTGCTCGAAGGCTGGATAGCTTGGGCGCTCTTACTCGTGGTCAACGGCAGACGGGTGGCAATGGGATATTTGAGGCTAAGGATAATCTGGAGTCTAACTATGCAGAACACGCCCTGTATGAGTTATTCAGACAAATATACCAAGGTCGATTTTATGAAGTGCCTTTAGGAAAGTTCGAGCAAATGACTGGACTGTGCTTAACCTCTCATGAAGGCGGGATGAAAATCGACTTGCCCCCCTTGCGGCAATTTCTCAATCGCCTGTTGGCTTTACGCATCGATATGCAAAACACCATTTTCGAGCGTTTTGAGTTGTTGCTAAGTCAACAGATTGAAGCAGCGATCGCGGCTGGTGTCTATGAGATGGGTGTGGAAACTTTACGGGCTGAACGGTTTACTGTTGACAGCCAGGAAGCTGTGTACACCCACCCTGCCACTGGTAGCGTAACGAACTATCTCAAGATAGAACGCACTCAGAAGAATAACATCAGAACGGCTGACGAAATGCTTGAGTTTGCCAGTATGTACCAGGGGAAACTGATGGTTAACACCAAGTCTGGTAACGCTACTGTGTCAATTGCGACACATAGTATCTACGACGCTGATGGTGGAGTTGTCCCAAGAGTGTTACTTGTCCGTCCTCAAAAAGAAACCCGTATACCACTCAAGGATTTAGAATCTTCCACTTGGAAAGCGGTTTGTGTCGATGCGTTCGTTGCAGGGTGGTCTACTGAAGTGAACACACTGCCCAAGTTCACAACCGATTACCTGCACTTAGTCACTGGTATTTTGTTGCCCATTTGGAAGATACTACCACAGCACAATAGTAGAGTATTCCGACTACAAACCAGCGATGGACAAAAGATACTCGGTCGGGTGGTGAATGCTCACGACATTCAAACCGTGCGCGAACAACTTGGACTAAGAAATCAGCTGCTTTCTCCTGAAGAACTTGTGAAGCTGGTACTGAACGAGAGATATACACAGCAGCTACCAGGTGGTGTAACCTTGCGACGTTCTTTCGTTGCTAATGAACCTCGCATAGAACTGGTTAATGCTATCTCACTGGCAGAGCGACTCTTAGCTGTAGGTTGCTTCACCGAGATCATCAACTGGAAAAAGCGGGTATTCATTCCAGTTTCAGACAAAGCACCAGCTATTCTAGCGGTTGTGATTGAAATCTTGGGTTAATTCAAAAGCTGATGTATCTAATAAATACATCAGCTTAGTTTTCGCTCAAACAAGAGTCTGATAGCCTCACATTTTGCACTAAAAAAATTGATGTAACGTTCATCGCTTTAGTAAGCATAGTCACTGTATTCTCAAGGGAAGAAGAGGTTTTTATCTAGGGTGTTAACTTTGTACCATGTAATATCCTAAATAGGGATGTTCTGCCGCTTAAGTTCCGGGTGGTGTGGGGTTGGAGGGCTTTCTTGAGTTCACTATAGTGATTCATAGGGTTTCCGATGAGTGTCGTAATTCTATGAAACCCACATTCATAAACTTTTCAAGCTTTTTGTCCTGTCTAAGATTAACGATAAGTAAAATCATGTTTAACTATGACAATCTGAATCTAGAAGCTCGCAGATCGATCGCCTCGTCTGACGATACGCCTGCTGAGGTGCTTCAGCAGTTAAGTGTAGATCCCGATCCTGGAGTTCGACAGGCAGTAGCGATTAACCCTAATACTCCTGTGGAAATTCTGGAAAAGCTAGGAGAAGAGTTTCCCGAAGCGATTACAGCTAACCCCATTTTTAATGTTCTGCTGCTCGAAAATCCTGACAGTAAATTTGTGCGGTTGTCACTAGCTCGAAGTTCGACTACATCTGAAGAGATATTAGCCAGGTTAGCCGCGCTAGATAACTACTTTCTAGCTCGAAGTTCGACTACATCTGTAGGGTTATTCACGCTAGATTATGACTACTTTTTTAAGAATGAAGAGATATTGTTGGCGATCGCCCGCAATACTAGCACTCCTCCAGAGATATTAGCCAATTTACTATCAGAAATAGGACTAGCTCTAGAGAGAATAACTCAAGCACAGATATATAATTATGCTCTTGGTGCAGTTTGGGGTGGGCCTCCTGATGATGATTACCCGGAAATACCCGTTTATCAAAGGATGTTCTTGGCAATATGTAGCAATATTAATACCCCTATTGATGCTGTAAAAAAAATCTGTTCAGACTCACTCTCCAGCTCACTTTTCCAACTTGCACTCTATCCCAGTGTATCCTCACGAATTTTAGAGGTATTCGCGGATAATAAAGATTATAATGTTCGTGCAGCAGTCGCAAGAAACTCCAATTGCTTGCTACAGACTTTAGAAAAATTGGCAAGCGATGACGATGGACATGTTCGTGCATTAGTCGCAATAAACTCCAATTGCTCGCTACAAATTTTAGAAAAATTGGCAAGCGATGACGATGAACATGTTCGTGCATCAGTCGCAATAAACTCCAATTGCTCGCTACAAACTTCAGAAAAATTGGCAAGTAATAAATATGTAGAGAGTTGTAAAGAAGTTGCTAGAAATCGCAATACTTCACCAGAGATTTTAGAAAAATTGGGAAATCATAAAGATAGTTATGTTCGGACGGCAGTTGCCTCTAATCACAATACTTCACTACAGACTTTAGAAGAATTAGCATGGGATCTGCATTACAGCGTTCGCTGCGCGGTGGGGAGAAATCCCCATAGTTCGCCACAGATTTTAGAAGAATTGGCAAGCGATGACAATAGAGATGTTCGATGGAATGTTGTCTCTAATTGCAATACTTCACTACAGACTTTAGAAAAATTGGCAAACGATCTAGACTCAGGCGTTCGCTGCGAGGTGGGGAGAAATCCCTATAGTTCGCCACAGATTTTAGAAAGATTGGCAAGAGCTGACAATGGAGATGTTCGGAAGTCAGTTGCCTCTAATCGCAATACTTCACCAGAGATTTTAGAAAAATTGGCAAGCGATGGCAATAGAGATGTTCGATGGAGTGTTGCCTCTAATCACAATACTTCACTACAGACTTTAGAAAAATTGGCAAGCGATCTATACTTAGGCGTGCAGCGAGCAGCCGAACAAACCTTAGCGACTTTAGGCGTTCGCTGCGAGGTGGGGAGAAATCGCAATACTTCACCAGAGATTTTAGAAAAATTGGCAAGCGATGGCAATAGAGATGTTCGGAAGTCAGTTGCCTCTAATCGCAATACTTCACCAGAGATTTTAGAAAAATTGGCAAGCGATGGCGATAGAGATGTTCGGAAGTCAGTTGCCTCTAATCGCAATACTTCACCAGAGATTTTAGAAAAATTGGCAAGCGATCTATACTTAGGCGTGCAGCGAATAGCCAAACAAACCTTGAAGGAAAACGAGTTCTCTCGCAAGCTGAACAGGTGGGAAAATTCAAGCAGCAGTAGAAGCGCGTGGTGAGGGCGAGTTGGTAATTATTGCTCGCACTGATGCCCGTGCGCCACTGGGTTTAGAAGAAGCGATCGCTCGTGGGCGAGCTTACATCGCCGCCGGAGCAGATAAGGCAAGAGACGCGATAAATCGCCGTCTGTACAATAACGCTCTTTTATTACTCTCATGAGAGTATAATTAGTTACTAAGAGTTTAACTTAGCAAGGGTATTTAATTGGGTTCAAGAACGGCTACCTCCACGATCACCGTGGTAGATCAGTACTGCGATGC